>NZ_JAAHGT010000770.1 GCF_010672385.1 Okeania sp. SIO2F4 | reverse complement strand
CCAATATTCAAACAGATGGAGGCAACCTTACCACCACAGACACTACTACTAACATAGCCACAGGTGGAGACATTACCACAGGAGATGTTAACCAAACCGCAGGTAATGATGCTACTAACAATCAAACCACAGGTGGAAATATTACCACTACAGACAACACCAATATTCAAACAAACGGAGGTAATGTAACTACTACAGACACTACTACTAACATAGCCACAGGTGGAAACATAACAACAGAAAATGTTAACCAAAATGCAGGTAATGACACTACCAATAATCAAAATACAGGTGGAAATATCACCACCACAGACACCGCCAATATTCAAACAAACGGAGGTAATGTAACTACTACAGACAATACTAGCAACATAGCTACAGGTGGAAATATCAATACAAGCAATGTTAACCAAACCCCAGGTAACGATGCCACCAATAATCAAAACACAGGTGGCAATATAGCCACTACAGACAACACCAATATTCAAACAAACGGAGGTAATGTTACCACCACAGATACCACCACCAACATAGCCACAGGTGGAAACATAACAACAGAAAATGTTAACCAAAATGCTCAGGGTGAGACTACCAATAATCAAACCACAGGTGGAAATATTACCACTACAGATACCACCAATATTCAAACAAACGGAGGCAATGTTACCACCACAGACAATAATAGCAACATAGCCACAGGTGGAAACATTACCACAGAAAATGTTAACCAAACCGCAGGCAACGATGCCACCAATAATCAAAACACAGGTGGAAATATAGCCACGACAGACAACACCAATATTCAAACAAACGGAGGCAATTTCACCACCACAGACACCACCACCAACATAGCTACAGGTGGAAATATCAATACAGAAAATATCACTCAAACCGCAGGTAACGATGCCAGCAATAATCAAAACACAGGTGGAAATATAGCCACGACAGACAACACCAATATTCAAACAGACGGAGGCAATGTTACCACCACAGATACCACTACCAACATAGCCACAGGTGGAAATATCAATACAGGAAATGTTAACCAAACCGCAGGCAATGATGCCACCAATATACAAAACACAGGTGGCAATATTACCACCACAGACACTATTAATATTCAGACCAATGGTGGTGATATTACCACAAATAATACAACTAATATTCAAGCTACAGGTGGCAACATCAACACAGGAGATGTCAACCAAAATGCCCAGACTGATGCTATCAACAATCAAAACACAGGTGGCAACTTCATCACCAATGAGAACATTAATATTCAAACAGAGGGAGGCAACATCTCTACCACTGAGACAACTAACATTCAAGCAATAGGTGGCGACATCACCACAGAAAACATCACTCAAATAGCAGGCAATGATGCCACCAACATACAAACCACAGGAGGTAACTTCACTAGCAACAATACCATTAATATTCAAACAGAGGGTGGGAACATCACCACCAATAACAATACCAATATTTCTCTTGCAGGTGGGGATATCACCACAGGAAATATCAACCAAAACGCCGGCAATAATACTACCAACATACAAACGACAGGCAGTATCCTCACCAACAATGACACAACCAATATTCAAACCACAGGTGGTATTCTCACCAACAATAACAATACCAATATTCAAGCAACATTTGGGGACATAACTACAGAAAATATCACTCAAACTGCTGGTAATGATGCCACTAATATTCAAGCAACATTTGGTGACATCACCACAGGAAATATCAATCAAACTGCAGGCAATGATGCCACTAATATTCAAATTGCCGGTGGAAATCAAAATATCGGCAACGTGACTCAAACTGCTGGAAATAATACTACCAATATTCAAACTGCCGGTGGAAATCAAAATATCGGCAACGTGACTCAAACTGCTGGAAATAATACTACCAATATTCAAAACGCTGGTGACCAACAAAATATCGGCAACGTGACTCAAAATGCTGGAAATAATACTACCAATATTCAAACCTCTGGTGGCCAACAAAATCTAGGAGAAATTAATCAAAATTTTGGCAATGAATCTATCAATATTCAGAACCAAGACACCCTACAAAATATCAGCCAGATATCAGTCAATCTTAATGATACAACCCCCAGTAAGAATAACCAAACCAAAAATACTGACACAGCTAAATCACAAATAGAAGAATCTATCGAAAATACTATTGATAGTCAACAAATATTAAAGATAATTGATACTGTTAATACCAACCCTATAACAGTAGCCACAGGTTCAGACCAAGTAATAATGATGTTAGAACAAAACCGGATCAAAGAATATTCAGATTACTTTGGAGAAGACTTAGCCGAAAAATTGGTTAATACAAAAAACGTCAGAGATATGTTGACCGATATGGCTGCTAAAACAGGAAAAGAATCAGCCGTTGTTTATATTAATGCTCATTCAGACCAATTACAAATAATTTTATATACCAAAGATGGTCAGCCAATTATTAAAACTATTCCCGAAGCTAAACGCAAAAAACTAATGAAATCTGTCTTGAAGTTGCGCGGTCAAATTACAAATCCTCTTCGCCGTCATACTGATAGTTATCTGCCAGAAGCACAACAATTATATAATTGGTTAATTGCACCTATATCCGCAGAATTAGAATTAGCAAATATCGATACTTTACTATTTAGTATGGATGAAGGTTTACGGACTTTACCTGTAGCAGTCTTACATGATGGAGAACAATTTTTAATTGAAAAATATAGCCTTAGTCTAATTCCCAGTGTGAGTTTAATGGATACTAATTATCGCCCACTTCAAGATACCCAAGTATTAACAATGGGAGCCAGTGAATTTCTGGAAAAAGAGCCATTACCAGCAGTACCTGTAGAGATAGAAACTATCTCCGAAAAGTTATGGCAAGGTAATATGTTCCTCAATGAAAACTTCACTCGCAATAACCTACTAACTCAACGACAAAATTATCCTTATCCGATTATTCATTTAGCTACTCATGCTGATTTTCTACCGGGAACAGCTAGCAACTCTTATATTCAGTTGTGGGGAAGCGAACAAATCAAGTTAGACCAAATTAGGCAGTTAGGTTGGAATAAACCTGCGGTAGAGTTGTTAGTATTGTCAGCTTGTCGCACTGCTATAGGAGACAGAAATGCCGAATTAGGGTTTGGGGGATTAGCAGTAGCAGCAGGTGTGAAGTCAGCATTAGCCAGTGTGTGGTATGTGAGTGATGAAGGTACATTGGGGTTAATGACCGAGTTTTATACTCATTTGAATAATACTAAAATTAAAGCAGAGGCGTTAAGAAAGTCCCAGTTAGCAATGTTGCGAGGGGAAGTGGTGATTGCAGATGGGGAGTTAAGGGGAAGTGCAGCGCGTGGTGCGGTGGTATTACCATCGGTGTTAGGCAAGTTTGGCAATCAAGATTTCTCTCATCCGTATTATTGGGCAGGTTTTACTATGGTTGGTAGTCCTTGGTGATTGAAGAAGCAATCAGCAATCAGCACTCAGCAGTCAGCAGTAAACGTTTAGAAAGGGAATGTTACCCCTCCGCGCACCATCCTGCTTATAGAAGCAGGGGATGTTTTACCCAAGCTCAAAAAGCTGTTAAGACAATAATAGAACAGAATAATACAACTTTGAAAAAAGAATGTTACAAATATTCGTTTTACTTGATTGCTTTATGGCTTCCCTATGTCTGATTTTTGATCATTTTTTTTAACTTTTAGTATTTAATATTTTTATGAAACCCATTTTTACAAATTCTTACAAAATAACAGCTCTGACTATAATTCTTGGCACATTAGCAGCAGCACCCGCCAAATCTCAACCTATAACTCCTGCTAACGATGGCACCAACACAACTATTAATCAAAATGGCAATCAATTTAATATCCAAGGTGGTACTCGTAGTGGGGCAAACCTTTTCCATAGTTTTGACAAATTCAATGTCAACTCTGGCCAAACTGCCAACTTCCTCACCACCCCAGACACTAGCAACATTCTAGGGCGAGTCACAGGAGGCAACGCTTCATACATTAATGGTCTCATCCAAGTCATCGGTGGTAATTCCAACCTCTTCTTAATGAACCCCGCAGGTATAATGTTTGGTCGAAACGCCAGCCTCAATATACCCGCCTCATTTAGTGTTACGACTGCTACAGGTATTGGTTTCAACAGTAATAATTTTTGGTTTAAAGCAATGGGGACAAATGACTATGGTAATTTAGTCGGAGACCCCAGTGGGTATAGTTTCAATGTTTCTAACCCAGGCGCAATAGTTAACGAAGGAAATTTAAGTTTAAACCCCGGAGAAAATTTAACCTTATTAGGTGGCACAGTTATTAATACCGGGGAACTCTCTACAGCAGGTGGTAACGTTACCATCGCAGCAGTAGAAGGTGGTAGTGTCTTAAGAATATCTCAACCAGGAAATTTATTAAGTTTAGAAGTAGGGACGTTCCATGCAACGTCCCTACAGAATGGGGAAAATATTTCTAGTATAGCTCCCTTATCATTACCAACACTTTTAACAGGTGGGGAAACAACTCACGCTACATCCGTCATAGTTAATGCTAATGGTGATGTGGTATTGACAGACTCAAATACTCTAGTTGCTGATGTACCAGGAACTGCCATTACTTCTGGAAGCATCAACGTTTCGCTCCCCCCTAACCCCCCTTACGAAGGGGGGGATAATAGTCTCCCCCTTGGTAAGGGGGAGACTATTATCCCCCCCTTCGTAAGGGGGGTTAGGGGGGAGA
>NZ_JAAHGT010000077.1 GCF_010672385.1 Okeania sp. SIO2F4 | reverse complement strand
AATTGTGGTTCTAGAGTGAACAAAGGTTTAAGTGATAGAGTTCATAACTGTCCCAGTTGTGGGGTCAAGATTGACCGGGATTGGAACAGCGGTATTAATATTTTGAATCGTGCGTTAATGGCGGTTGAACTACCGCTCAATGGCTGTGGTAAATCGATGATTGATATCGAGGATCAGCAAGTCTCATTCGTGAGTTTGGGAAGCCCACATCATAATCTCTGATTTGATGTGGGAGTAGTCACCTTCTGACAGAAGAGATAATTGTTAAACCTTTTTATTCAAACATTATTTATTTATGGATGGTATTACCTACAAGAAGCCAGAAACCCGATTTTTTTCAAAGATTTATCCTTGCAACGAGGTTTCTTTTTTAGAAATTACTATCTCATCAGATGTCCAATTTTGCAATAAATTAAGCAATCTTCATCGCTAGATAGAGTCTGAATATACCCTGGTGGATTCCGCAACCATGTTCCTTGGGGATAAACACCTTGTTCATCCTTCAATACACCTTCAAGGATAAAAATCTCTTCACCACCCCCATCCTCATTACTGGGGAGGGTTGTACCAGCTGCTAATTTAATCATAGCAACCTGCTCAGTCTGATATCTATGTAACGGCATTACTTGCAACCCGGGAACTTCTCCTGGCAACCATTTTGCTTGAGTGGTAGAGATGAGAACCCGTTGTTTATCCTCTGGCTCCATTTGCGAGAGTTTCACAAAAATAGTACAACCATCTTTACTATGAGGAGTATGACTAGAATTCACTGGGTTGCGGACATAGGTTCCAGGTTCATACTCTCCCTGCTCATCAGAAAAGACACCATCAAGTACCAAAAACTATTCTCCTCCACCATGGGTATGAGCTGAAAAGTAACTATTAGGAGCATAACGAACAATAGAAGTGGCACGACCGACTTCTTCTCCATCACGCTCCAACATCCGTCGCTGTACCCTTGCCATCGGTGAATCTCTCCAAGGCAAGTCTTCAGTAAACACAACAACACGTTCTTGTATATCGGTATTCAGTTTCATTAGTTACCTCAAATAATTTATAGCTTTCGCTTTTAACTAGCTATCAGCTATCAACATTTCAGCTAGCGTCCTAGGTCAGAAATGCGTTAACAGCTTTTTGAGCTTGGGTTATATAAAATCCGGTTTAACAGTTGTCCGCAGCGACGAAGCGGAAGCAATCTCAGGGGTGCGCCGAGATTGCTTCCTTCCACGGAGTGACCGTCGCTGCGGACTTGGGTATAGTAATTATCCGGATTTGATATTAATCCCTAGAACTCAAGCTTTGCATGGTTGAGTTTGGGTTGAAATTCTCTCTGATTCCTGTAGGGGCGATTCGCGAATCGCCCCTACTCCTAATTACACTAATGCTACCAGATTTGATATAACTCCTAAACTTACCCTTGAGCTAAAAAATAAGGACTGGTTAACTGCTCCAATTGTGTAATTAATAAACTGAGGAACAAACCAACATCTGTCACCACACCTATAGATTCAATGGAACCGCGATCGCTCAATTTAGTCACCACTGCTGGATTAATATCCACACAAACCATCTTCACTCCAGCAGGTGTCATATTCCCTACCCCAATAGAATGCAACATAGTTGACAACATTAAAACCATATCAGCACCTTTTAACAACTCAGCGTATTCTTCCTGTGCTTTAATCAAATCCATCTGAGTATCAGGTAGAGGTCCGTCATCACGAATTGAACCAGCTAAAACAAACGGCACATTATTCTTAACACACTCATACATCACCCCATGGGTAAGAACACCAGTCTCAACTGCTTTAGCAATGCTACCACAACGCCGAATAGTATTAATAGTCTTCAAATGATGTCGGTGCCCTCCATGAACTGCAACCCCCTGTTTCATATCCACACCGAGAGAAGTTCCCATGAGTGATTGTTCAATATCGTGAACTGCTATAGCATTACCGCCCAACAAAGCTTGTATATATCCCTGACGAATCAAACTTGCTAAATGTTGGCTACCCCCAGTGTGAATCACAACTGGACCTGCTGTAACTACTACTTTGCCTCCGCGATCGCGAATTTGCCGTAATTCCCAGGCTACTTGTTCAACTACTAATTCTACACGACGTTCGCTAGAAACGCCAGCAGACATAAAGCTGAACTCTTCTTGGTTTCGTTTTTCACGAGATTCTGTTTTCCGGATAGTGCGAATACCTACCACATCTACTACTACCTTTTCGCCAATTTTTACATCCCGTAGGACTTTGCATTTTGCTTGAATATGACCATCTACCTCAGTAATAGCGATCGCTCCATCCATCCTTTGATTTTGCACTCGTATCCACTGACCTTTAACTCTAACTTCAGTGGGATAAATAGTAGTAACATAAAAATTATCAGCAGCAACACCATTTTGTTCTACTGGCTCCAATTTAGCATCCTCAACATCTTCACTAGGAATTACTGCCCCGATATCAATAAGCTGACTCATTATTTCTTCCATGACTTCATGGGAAGGTGCAGAAACTTTCACTTCAGCAAGGGAAGTGCTTTGACGTTGTTCTCCGAGATTAAAGTTGACAACTTTGAAACTACCACCACCTTCAACTATTAAGTCTAAAGCTTGATTAATTAAGCCAGAATCAAGTAAATGTCCTTCCATGCGAACAGTGCGACTTTCGACCAGCACTCTAGCTTGATGATCGGGTATAATTGGTTCTGTGACTCGGAGGGTAAGACATTTTGCTGCACCACCTGCTTTCAGAAACTCACTTAGGGGTGTTTCAATAACATTAAAACCTGCTTCGGTAAGACCTGATTTCAAATCATCACTAACCTTGTTCATTATGATGGTTTGATTAATGTTAACTGCATTGCAGGCAAAGTTTACTGCATCTGCTTCTGCTACTATAATCCGTTTTTCTGGTGGCACTCGCATTTCAATGATACGGTTGGAGTAGGAGTCAAATGCGGGTGGATAATAGAGTAAGTAACCACCAGTTAGGGGACAGAAGCAGGTATCGAGGTGATAGAAACGCTCGTCTATGAGTCGCAGGGATAGCACCTCAATATCGAGCCATTTTGCTAGAAGTGGGTGGGAGTCTAGTTCCGAACGGAAACCATATCCTGCCCAGAGGTAACGACCTTCTCTGTCTAGGAGAGCATCTCCCGCACCTTCAAAGGGGAGGTCTTTGGGGAGTTCGTGAACGATGAAACCTTGGTCGAGGAACCATTCTTTGAAATGTGGTTCTTCTCCTTGACGTTCTTTGTGGTAGAAACGACTCAGAACAACTGTTTTGTCTAGAACTAGACCTGCATTAGCGGTAAATACCATGTCAGGCCAACCTTTTTGGGGTGGTACTAGGTCTACAATAGCGTGTTCTTTAATAATCTCATGGAGTTTGTGCCATTGTTCAACAGAGCGATCGCGCGAGGATTTATGGATGTTTCCCTCCATCCAAGGATTAATTACATAGTCCACATCGTAGTGGTCGGGGGAACATAAGAGAAAGCGAATTGAATCAGTCATAATTATTACCTGGCAGATGCTATATGTATAGGTCTACTGACTTTATTTGATAACCAATGGAAAACCCACTCCTAAAATTATTCAGGAGCGGAATTTTAGCGTAAAAAGGCTAACACTTTATATTATCACGGTAGGGACACATCTAATGCTTTTTTTTGAGGATAATTAGGGAGTGGGAAAAATAGGCCAGAGGACAAGGAACAAGCAAAAAATATTTACCGAGCTAATTAAAATAGTGCTTTATATTTGTCATGGTAGCTAGAGGAAGTTATCTCTCAAAAACAGGCTATTATTAGCAAAAAGTCTACTCGAGCATAATAAACTTTTATTAGCTTATAGGAGAAAAAGTTAAATGATGGATTTTTACAAGTATCATGCGCTAGGGAATGATTATATAATCATAGACCCTAATAAAACTGATATATACATTAACAAAGAAAATGTTGAAACTATATGCAGCCGGAATACTGGTCTAGGAAGCGATGGAATTTTATATGGTCCAATCTTTAACGATGGGAAAATTAACTTAAGAATATTTAACCCTGATGGTAGTGAAGCTGAAAAAAGTGGTAATGGAATCCGTATGTTTTCTAAATATCTCGGAGATGTTGGCTATATCAAAGAACGCACTTTTTCAATATCTACTGCAGGCGGTGAAGTATCTGTAGAAATAATTAATCTCAAGGATGGATTAATTAAAGTAGATATGGGCTTAACAACTTTTCAAAGTGACTTAATTCCAGTTGCAGGAGAGCGTCGAAAAGTAATACGAGAACCTATAAAAGTAGGTGATGAATCCTTAGAAGTAACCTGTATTTCTATTGGCAATCCTCATTGTGTTATTCCTCTAACAAACATCTCACAAGAGAGAGTGCTTCAACTAGGTCCAAAAATAGAAAATCACCCTATCTTCCCCAATAGAATCAATCTGCAGTTATTGCAGGTTCTTGATAGGTATAACATTCAAATAGAAATTTGGGAACGCGGTGCTGGATACACAATGGCTTCTGGCAGTAGTAGCTGTGCAGCTGCGAGCGTAGCTTACGAGTTAGGATTGGTGGAAAGAGAGGTAAAGGTACATATGCCAGGAGGTGAAATTGATATTGATATAAAGCCTAGTGGTCGTGTATACATGACTGGCGTGTCTAACGCTGTTGCTGAAGGTATGTTTTTACAAGAATTTAAAAGTATATTAATGGGAAAGTCATAATTCACTACCTTAAATACACCTGCCTGTATCAAGCGTCAGCTTTGAACATATGGTGGTACAAAAAAAGTAGTTATGACACCCGAATCCGTACCAATGCTACCGGACATAATATAATATCAAAAATATCAAAAATTTAGGTAGCAGATTTAATATGTCAACTTTCATTAAAATCTTAGTTAATACCTTTTATTATATGCGGATTTGGTATAAATACATTCCAATCAATATAGAATTAAATTACTGGTTACTACCTCACCAGTTTGAAAAAATATTGGAGTGAATAATGAGCGACAAGATTTTGCAGCTAACCGATGACGGTTTTGAAAACGATGTAATCAACGCTGCAGGCCCTTTCCTAGTGGACTTTTGGGCTGAATGGTGTGGTCAATGTAAAATGATCGCGCCGATTCTTGATGAGATCGCAGACGAGTACGAAGGCAAGCTAACGGTAGGTAAACTGAATATCGACCAGAACGCGGGCACGCCACCAAAGTTTGGTATTCGCGGCATCCCAACTCTGCTTCTGTTTAAAGATGGTGCTGTAGCAGCAACTAAGGTTGGTGCACTTTCTAAGACTCAACTGAAAGAGTTGTTAGAGGCAAACCTTTAATCTTTGCAAGTCCTTGCTAAACCGCGCTAATTTAAAGCGCGGTTTTGTTTTTGTATCTCAACAATATAGTCATTTCAAATAAGGATGAAACACTTTTTTGGCTGAAACCCTTTCTAGGTAAAGAAACACTCGTCCCAGTCTTATTCAGAATGACTATAACTTCTAACTTCTGACTTTTTACTTCATCAAGTCTATGCTTCTTCTGCCGCCTGCTGTATTAACTTTCGAGCTACGGACTGAGTACCTGTATGTTGAAAGTAATTTGTAGCTTTATCTAGAAATGCAGCTACAAAGTCTAAACTATCATCAGAAAATTCTATAAAGCCACCAATACTGTCAAAAATACCTTCTGGCGTTAGACCAGCAGAACCAATCAAGTTATCCATCCATCCCTGAACTGCTCCGAAAGTATTAGCAACAAAGCCAAATTTGTCATCTCCTGGAATAGAATCACTAATAGGTCTAAAAGCAGGATTTTCTGCTAAAGCACCTTCACCTTCTCGCTCAAGGGTATCTTGTACTTTTTGCAGGAAGTCTGGACCCAGAGGCAGCAAACCATCAAGAGAAACCAAGGCAGCCATTCGCATTAGAGATGGACCACTATACTCCTCAGTCAGGTTTGTAACAAACTCTCCTGGATTAAGAATAGGCAGGCCATTGAGTTTACTATAGGCTATCAATTCTGCTACAATTTTCAGACATAGGTCAGCAGATTGAGTTGTGTCAGCTTTGGGAGTTATCTTGTTGAGAAAGCCTAGAAGGCCGATTTTTTCCCCTATTTTGTTGGCCATAGCTGCTGTACCAAGGGCACCGTCTAAATTATCAACTAGGTTGTAATACCACATAGCTCCCTGGTATCCATTATCCACGTCATTATATAGCTCGATCGCTTTGTTACGGATATCTAGAATTCTGTCTGCTTCAGACTCACCTGTAATTACTTCAATAGTTTTATCACAACCTACTACATTTTCCCACTCACCAGGAACTACAAAATCTAGGGCATTGAGTGTTTTTACTGTTAGATTATTACTTGGTAGTTCATCCAGTAATTCAATAATTGAATCGCTCACTTTTGACTCCTTTTTTTTGTTAGTAGTTTACGTTTTAGCTCTTCATTATTATTGATTGTATCTGTGTATTGTCATCAAAGTTTTTTTTACACAATTCTTAGTATTCTGAGATTATTTTATTAATTTAGACACAGTAAATTTTACCTGTTTTTTGTGGCAAAAATTAAGCACAATTACAGGTACTTTTCTTTATTTATATTTAGTTCAGGACTTACGCACCCAAACAAGAAACTGGGTTTATTGCTCTGATTATTGTTTTTCGCGCTAGATGCGAAATTTCATCGATAAACCCGGTTTCTGCATAAGTCCTATAGTTATTATTTCTATCTTTAAGATAGAAAATTATGATTTTGATTAATGCTTAACTACTTTTGATTTAGGAAATTCAAAATGGTTAAGCGATCGGAGTAAAGATGCAGAGTCTTATTATTGCAATAGCTCTCACTCATATGCGATCGTCTCTTTTTAAGATTACAGGAATTACACATACCGAACCCAGAAACCCGGTTTTTCGTAGTAGATGTCTATAATATTCAAACCAACTATTTCTCCTAGAAACCGAGTTTATTTGGGTTAAGTTCTCACATTAAATAATTAATTTCTAGCAATGTCTCAAATAACGAGCATATACATAACCATAACAAGGATATGAAATTTTTGCCCAACCATCATGGTAACCAATAACACGGACACGGGTACCTCGATGTAATACGTTTATAACCCTACCCCAAGGATATTTTCTCACTCGCAAATTTTTATAATGAGTTGCTACTCGACGACACTTGCCATAAGACCTGCCATGATATCGGTGAGCGAGTCGATCTTCTGCTTTAGCTTCAGTGGGAACTGTAGTTACTTGCTCATCAACAAGGGGAGTCTTTTGAGATGATACTGCTGCTATAGAAGTAAGACCGATACCAGAAACAGCAGCAATAGATAATATTGTACTCATTGCTACAGATTTTGTCCAAGTCATCATCTGTTTCATTTTCTATTCCTCAATTATGATTTCATAACCCCTGATATCCTATTTATCCTCTCAGAAAAGATTGCCTAAGACAATACATTTAATATTAATTTTATTTAATCAAATATTGTTATCTGTCCATTGAGCAAACTATTTTATTTGGAGCCTGTTCTCTATATTTTTTGTCCCTATTTTAGTCATGGTTTACCCAAAGAAATGATTTAGCAATGAACCACTATATTTATGTATAATAATTATCCTATTAATGAGGTAAAGTATTTTTTCTCTCCCCCTATTCTCAGAGCTGGTGTTCCCTAAAATCCGAAACTTTTTTCTCTCACCCAATTTGAGAAACGTTACATCTAAATCAAGTATAGATACAGCTCTAAAATTGCCATTAAAATATTGACATTAAACTTATAGTATGATAAGCACAGAAAAGAGTAATTCTTGCTCATCAGTCTATTTTTATTCCCTAGTCAAAAATTTTTATGTCATCTAATCAAAAAATTTACGAAGGCAAAGCTAAAATTCTCTATACTACTGACGACCCAGAAATATTGCTGACTTATTTTAAGGATGATGCTACAGCATTTAATGCTCAAAAAAAAGGCACAATAGCTGGTAAAGGTATTATCAACTGCACTATTTCCAGTTATATATTTAAGTTACTAGAAGCCCAGAGTATACCTACTCATTTTATTGATTGTCCCGCATCAGATAAAATGCGAGTTCAAAGGGTAACAATTTTACCTATAGAAGTTATTGTGAGAAATATTGCTGCTGGTAGTCTTTGCCGACAAACAGGATTAACAGAAGGAACTATCTTGAAATTTCCCTTGGTAGAATATTGTTACAAAAATGATAGTCTGCAAGACCCACTTCTGACACGCGATCGCCTCTTGCTACTAGAATTAGCTACCCCAGAACAATTAGAGCAAATACGAACCTTTGCGGTGAAAATTAATGATATTCTGATAAATTTCTTTAACCAATGCCAAATTACTCTTGTGGACTTCAAAATCGAATTTGGCCTAGATAAGCATAAAAATTTGATTCTAGCAGATGAAATAAGTCCAGATAGCTGCCGACTTTGGGACCAATCTCAAACAGACCCAAACCAGCGAGTTATGGACAAAGACCGATTCCGTCGGGATCTTGGTAACGTAGAAACCGGGTATCAACAAGTCCTAGAAAGGATTTTAGCTCATAAAGGTTGAGATACCCGTCAATAGTGTACAATTTTACGGTTTGTATGAAAATTTCACTGGTGTGTGGATTGTACGGGATAGTAATGATATGCGCTTGTCTCCGTTTTTGGTGGCCATTTTTGCTGCTTCAACAACTTTTGGGATCTCAAAGTCTGCTAATGCTCAAATATCAGAAACTGATATAGATACTGATTTTATTTCTCTATCAATTAGTTCAAAAACAGAATTTTCTCAACTTTCTTCTGCCAAATCTTTTTTAGAGTTAGGGTCTAGTTTCTCTTCACAACTATTATTTGGTAGTAGCAAGAGTTTGTTTAGTAAATCTTGGTCGGAACCAGAAGTCAAGTTAGAATTTTATGGTTTATTAAAGGTTAAAGAAGTTACAAAATTATCTTCTGTTTCTAAAAAAGGGTTGGCTCAATTTTTGGCTTTAGATGTTTTGGAAAAGACGGAAATTCCTCAACTAACCCTAATTAATAAATCAGGAGAAACTAAATCTGAAACTTTAGTAAATCAAGAGTTTGCTGTTACTATTCCGACTACAGAAATAGTTGATAATGAGATTCAAAATTCTCAGACTGTAGTTTTGAAAAAATCAACAGAAAATAAATCACCATTAGTAAATAAACAATTTATTGCTACTATTCCCACTACAGAAATAGTTGATAATCAGAGTGAAAATTCTCAGACTGTAGTTTTGAAAAAATCAACAGAAACTAAATCTGAAACTTTAGTAAATAAACAATTTGCTGCTACTATTCCCACTACAGAAATAGTTGATAATCAGAGTGAAAATTCTCAGACTGTAGTTTTGAAAAAATCAACAGAAACTAAATCTGAAACTTTAGTAAATAAACAATTTGCTGCTACTATTCCCACTACAGAAATAGTTGATAATGAGATTCAAAATTCTCAGACTGTAGTTTTGAAAAAATCAACAGAAACTAAATCTGAAACTTTAGTAAATAAACAATTTGCTGCTACTATTCCCACTACAGAAATAGTTGATAATCAGAGTGAAAATTCTCAGACTGTAGTTTTGAAAAAATCAACAGAAACTAAATCTGAAACTTTAGTAAATAAACAATTTGCTGCTACTATTCCCACTACAGAAATAGTTGATAATGAGATTCAAAATTCTCAGACTGTACTTTTGACAAAATCAACAGAAACTAAATCTGAAACTTTAGTAAATAAACAATTTGCTGCTACTATTCCGACTACAGAAATAGTTGATAATGAGATTCAAAATTCTCAGACTGTACTTTTGACAAAATCAACAGAAACTAAATCTGAAACTTTAGTAAATAAACAATTTGCTGCTACTATTCCGACTACAGAAATAGTTGATAATGAGATTCAAAATTCTCAGACTGTACTTTTGACAAAATCAACAGAAAATAAATCTGAAACTTTAGTAAATCAAGAGTTTGCTGTTACTATTCCGACCACAGAAATAGTTGATAATCAGAGTGAAAATTCTCAGACTGTAGTTTTGGCAAAATCAACAGAAACTAAATCTGAAACTTTAGTAAATAAACAATTTGCTGCTACTATTCCCACTACAGAAATAGTTGATAATCAGAGTGAAAATTCTCAGACTGTAGTTTTGGCAAAATCAACAGAAACTAAATCTGAAACTTTAGTAAATCAAGAGTTTGCTGCTACTATTCCGACCACAGAAATAGTTGATAATGAGATTCAAAATTCTCAGACTGTACTTTTGACAAAATCAACAGAAAATAAATCTGAAACTTTAGTAAATAAACAATTTGCTGCTACTATTCCCACTACAGAAATAGTTGATAATGAGATTCAAAATTCTCAGACTGTACTTTTGACAAAATCAACAGAAAATAAATCTGAAACTTTAGTAAATAAACAATTTGTTGCGACTATTATTCCCACCACAGAAATAGTTGATAATCAGAGTGAAAATTCTCAGACTGTATTTGGGGAAAAATCAACAGAAAATAAATCTGAAACTTTAGTAAATAAACAATTTGTTGCGACTATTATTCCCACCACAGAAATAGTTGATAATCAGAGTGAAAATTCTCAGACTTTACTTTGGGGAAAATCAACAGAAAATAAATCTGAAACTTTATTAAATAAACAATTTCACCCCATCATTTTTCAAGGAAATAATTTAATAAATAGCGAAATTATTCAAAATCAACAGAAATTCACATCAACATCATTGACATTAGACCAAGCAGATAACTTGGTCAAAATATCATCACCAGAAGATGAAGTTGTAGAACCAGATAGCAATACCACACCTACCCCAACAGAATCAGAACAATATACTCCCTCTCCATCACAACAAGCACAAACCTCTACAGAAGAAGGAGAACCTCTGGTGCTAGTAGCTGAAGTTGTAGTTATTGGAGTAGACGGAGAACTCGAAGATCAAGTTTACCAAGTCATTAGCACTCAACCAGGACGGACAACCACACGCTCTCAACTACAAAAAGATATTAACTCTATCTTTGCCACTGGTTTCTTCCGAAATGTGAAAGCAGTACCTGAAGATACTCCCCTAGGTGTAAGAATTACTTTTGAAGTCGAACCAAACCCTGTATTAAGTTCCGTAATAATAGAAGGTGCAGAAGTATTTCCTGAGAGTGAAACAGAGAGAATATTTAGCGAGCAATATGGTGAAACTCTAAACTTGAAAGTTTTTGAAGGAGGTGTCGAACAAGTCAACCAGTGGTATCAAGACAATGGTTATGTTCTCGGACAAGTTATCGGTGCGCCTGAAGTCGGTGATGATGGTACTGTCACCTTAGAAGTTGCAGAGGGAGAAATTAAAGATATTCAGGTGCGGTTCCTGAATTCAGACGGAGAAACAGTAGATGAAGAAGGTGAACCCATAGAAGGTCGTACCCGTGAATATATTATCACTAGAGAAATTGAACTGAAACCAGGAGATATATTTCGGCGACAGACAGCAGAAAAAGATATTAGAAGAGTTTTTGGTTTAGGAATTTTTGAAGATGTGAGATTGGGGTTAGAACCATCACCAGACGATCCTAATACGGCAGTTGTAATTGTGAATATTGTAGAGAAGAGTACGGGTTCTCTAGCATTTGGTGGTGGGGTTAGTTCTGCAAGTGGGTTGTTTGGTACAGTGAGTTATCAACAGCAAAATATTGGTGGTAATAATCAAAAATTAGGTGGTGAGTTTCAGGTTGGTGAACGATTAGTATTAGCAGATGTTAGTTTTACAGATCCTTGGGTGGGTGGAGACGATCATCGACTCTCTTACACGGTTAATGCTTTCAGACGGCGAGCTATTTCAGTAATTTTTGATTCTGATGATGAGAACGACCAGCGCGATGTCGATCTACCTAATGGTGACAACCCACGGGTTATTCGTACAGGGGGTGGAGTTAGTTTCACTCGTCCGTTTATTCCTAACCCGTTTGTCGATCCAAAGTGGACTGCTTCTTTGGGATTAAAATATGAACGGGTAGAAATTCAGGATAGTGATGGTGATGTTGAACCCAGGGATGAATTAGGTAATAAATTAACTGCTGATGATTCTGGGGAAGACGATCTATTGACGATTCAATTTGGTATTGTCAACGACCGACGCAATAATCCCCGACAACCTACTTCTGGTAGTTTGCTGCGGTTTGGTACAGAACAGTCTATTCCTATAGGTTCAGCAGAAATTGCTATGAATCGTTTGCGCGGTAATTTCAGTTATTTTATTCCAGTAAATTTTACAAGGTTTGCTGACGGACCTGAAGCTTTAGCTTTTAATATACAAGCAGGTCATATAATTGGAGACTTACCTCCTTATGAAGCTTTTCCTCTAGGTGGTACTAATACAGTCCGTGGATATGATGAGGGTTCGGTGGGAGCAGGTCGTACTTTTGTCTTGGGAACTGTTGAGTATCGCTTTCCTCTCTTTAAGTTTCTTGGTGGTGCTTTATTTGTGGATGCTGCGACAGTATTTGATAGTCAAAGTTCTGTAATTGGTAACCCTGGAGGTGTGCGGGAGAAACCAGGAGATGGTATAGGTTATGGTGCTGGTATCCGGGTACAGTCTCCTCTTGGTCCGATTAGAATTGATTACGCTATTAATGATGAAGGTGATACTCGTTTCCACTTTGGTATTGGCGAGCGGTTTTAGTGAAGTCAGAAGTTAGAACTCAGAAGTCAGAAGTAATTTCTGACTAAATTTTCGGTGCGTTCATGTTTCCCTAGGGGATGCTACCGGAATTTGCTACTTCTCATTCAGAAGTCAGAAGTAATATCGGTACTATTGAGGCGCCGTAGGGGTTTGGTCACCAAACCCAAACCCTATACCAATTCACTTTAAAACCGATAAAATCTTACTTTGATAATAGTTTTCATGATTAGTAGACCACAAAGTAGGGACGTTGCATACAACGTCCCTACAGGGGTAGCTAGAACTGCTTTGCAATCTTCGATCGCCATCTCGATCAAAATCTATCACAGCATACAGCACTTTTGCTGATTGATGACCTCACGTCATAACCAAAACCCAGTAGAGACTTTCCATGGAAGGTCCCTACTGTGGTCTACCGTGCAGGAAAACTGCTGTAAGTTCCACTTATATCATGTCCGGTTGAATAGTTATAATTAAAGTTCACTGAGTTTTTGGTGTGTTCATGTTTCCCTACAGGAACAGAATTTAAGATGCACCCAAGATAGTCATTTCACTTATCAGTATCTCAAGAATAGGAAGGCTTGAAATCCGGAATTTTCTTTTTTATCCCCTTGCAAAGAGGAGGCTTGAGACCTTATTTATTTGGTCAAAAGTTATGTATTAATACCCAAAGGTTGGAAGTCAGGATTTGGGTAAGCAAATTATTCAATTAGTATGGATACTCTATTTCTATTTCTACTATTAGACATCTCCAGAAAAGAGGGAACACTTAACTGGGGGGAGTAATTGATAATTTATGGATAGGAATTGATTTGATTTTTCATTTTTGGAGATGTCTATTTATCTGTCTCGCTCTTCACCTGCTGTAATATTGTCCTCATCTGTTTGATCTGCCTGAGCAATAACTTCCCATGGCCTTTGTCGATCCAATTTTAATTGTTTTTGAGCAGTGAAATTACTCGTAATTGCTGGAATCATATTGAGTCCTGTTAATACAGAACTGACAAGAATGATTGAAACTATGTATTTAGACATTATTTAAAGATTGGTAACAGCGTGTATTCTCTTATTCACAATTCGTATTGAGAATCCGGAAATATACACATTTAGATGTTTGACATTGCTAAATCCGGTTTTCCTACACAAGATGACAAATGGAAAACGCTGAGGGTTTGCGCACCGAAAACTCACTCATACCAAATCCCCATTGGTAAGAGGGTATTGAAAAAAGTTGAAGCTTTGCTGTACATGGAATTTGGGGATGAGACAAGCACCCTTTAATAACTGGATTTAGTATCAGAGATTACTTTTGATTTTTGCATGAGTGACTTTTGACTTGCACGTAGCGCTATATTAGAAGGGCCATCTACATCAAATCGTTTGGATAAATATTTGCGACAAATTTTTTTCTCTATTTCCTATTCCCTATTCCCTATTCCCTATTTCCTGTTGCTTTTTGCCTATCAACACAGCGCGTGTCACATTTTTGTATCGGTAGTCCTAAAATATGTAAGGATATTAGCTGGTAGATTCCTTTCATTCTCAGGAGATAAGCTGCATCAAAGATTATGGTGGGAGACTTCTATTGGAAACCTGTTAATATTATGTCCCCTTAATTAGTGATAGAACTCCGTTCCGCTTACGCGTTACATATCGCGTTACATATCGCGCAGCAAAAGCGTTAACGCGCGTTGTGCGCCAGCTAAACAAAAAAACTTTCTCCTCCCTGTTCCCTGTTTCCTATTCCCTGTTTCCTATGGCCATTTATTTATAACTATTCACCTGGACATGATATAACTTCAGTTAGGGGCAGAAAAAAGCTCCTTTGTTTTAACAAGCGTCAAGTTGAT
The DNA here is from genome assembly GCF_010672385.1 of Okeania sp. SIO2F4. Taxonomy (GTDB): domain Bacteria; phylum Cyanobacteriota; class Cyanobacteriia; order Cyanobacteriales; family Microcoleaceae; genus Trichodesmium. Next base: position 3,651 of record NZ_JAAHGT010000077.1, on the reverse strand, counting down.
TAGCTAGCTATACTTTGTAATTATCGCCTTTTAGAGATAGCAGTGCTATATTTGTAGCTAATGCTTTGACGAAGTTCCTGAAACTTAAAGTTGAATCTTGCTAATGGCAATATTTCCACCAAAGCAAACATCTACATCTGTTCCTGGAGCGCGATCGCGTTCTTCATATTTCCCTGAATAATAAAAATCTTCTCCTTCCTGATGATAAGCTACTGGCAATGGTTGGGTAGATGGTACGCAAAATACCATTTTTGGGTCTGGTGCTTCCGGTTCTAAATGGGGAAAATTTACATTCCAAAAAGTTCCTGGTTCAATGGAGCGGTTGAGTAAATCTGTTAATACTATTTTGGCTAAACGAGTTACTCTTGGCCAGTCCACAGGTTTTTTTCCTTGACGATATTGAGACAGGGCGATTCCTGGGATTCTATGAAATGCTGCTTCCCTTACTGCTGCTACTGTTCCAGATATGTAGATATCTACACCCATGTTACCTCCTGAGTTAATACCTGACAGCACCCATTTGACATTTTTACTTATGTGTGTTATCGCGATTCTAGTACAATCTGCTGGTGTACCTGCGATCGCATACTCAACCTCAGACAGACGTTGCATATTAATTGGCCCGTTAGTAGTAACTTGATGCCCACAACCAGAGAATTGTCCCTGGGGAGCAACTATAATATTTTCGTCGAAAGATGGTAGAGGTAGATCGGCATTATTCACAGCTTCCCAAAGTGCTTTAATACCTGGAGCATTAATTCCATCATCATTAGTTAGAATAAATGTCATATTTCTTAATAATTTTAACTAGGCTAACATATATAACATAAAAAAAGATATATTTATGTACTATATAATACATCTTTTTCGATATCAAAAGTAATATTAATCGAATAATATTTATTGCCTGAAAACCTGAACTGATATTAATTGCAGACAATTTTATTAAAAAAAAAGTAACGAGAGGAGAATCAATACTATGTTAAGTCGATTATATGAAAAATAGTATTATGTTAAACTATTCATAAACTAAAGATAAAGAGTGAAAAATCAATGTATGTCACTACCTGCAGTTTTACACCCTGATATAGTTGAGTTTCTCCGAAAAGATGTAGAAAGTAATTTGCAAAAGAAAGTATGGGAATGTATTCAAAGACTGAAACAGCAAAAATTTAATAGTGGATTGCGGGTAAAAAAACTAAAAGGAATAAACAAAAGAGTATGGGAAGCTAGAATTAATAGTGCTAGTCGCTTAATTTTTACCTACGATAAATCACAGCGACCAGAAACAGGAAAAGCGCAAGTTTATCTAGCGATTCAAGATATTTGTGTAGACCATGATGATGTATCTCGACGTGCTAAAGCAAGGCAAAAAAGCCCTGATTCTGAATGGTTAGAGACAGCAGAATTTGAAGTAATTGTAGAGACCAGAAATTTCAAAATTTATGATAATGATACAGATAAAAATATATCATATTCATCAGTAGAAAAAGCAAATATTGAAGTAGTGAAAGCTTTGGATTTGGAAACCAACTCAGATTTAACAGATGACGAATTGTTAGGAAATATTCAGTGGCGAGTATTAGAGTCAGAAACAGAATGGCAAAAAGCGATTATTGAGCAAAATACGGATTTACCCTTAAAGCTGACTCCAGAAGAATATAAGTTGGCTAAACTGTCAGGAAATCTATTACTAAATGGCAGTGCTGGTACAGGAAAAACTACAGTAGCATTATATAGAATGCTCCAAAAAAAACAGTATAGCAATTTAGAAAAACGTTTATATATTGCTTATAATGATTTGCTAGTTAATAATGCTGAAGAACAATTTTATAAAATAGTCACTACCAATCGTCAATTAGAAATAGAATCAAATAATTCAAATAACCAAGTAATTTTTGAGTTTAAAAATCTCCATAAACTATGTTTAGAAATCCTCAAAAATCATCAAAAAATATATTATCCGCAAGATGAAGTAAACTATCAAGTTTTTTCAGAAATGTACAAAGCACATCCTGGGAAAAAACAATATCCAACAACTTTAGTATGGGAAGAAATTAGAGGTATAATTAAAGGCAAACAGCTAGCAACTACAGAAAATATTTTATCTGAGAAAGAATATGAAAAAATTAGTAGAAATAGCATTATGTTAATGCCTAATAAATATCGAAGAGAAATATATAAAATAGCAGAATGGTATCAAAAAAAGCTCCACAAAGAAAAATTATATGATGAAATAGATTTAGTCAGACAAGTGTTGAAATTGCTGAAAAATAATTCTAGAAAAAAATATGATTTAATTGTTTGTGACGAAGTACAAGACTTGACAGAAATACAACTAGAGTTGTTATTTAATTTAATTGCTCCGAGTGGAAATTTATTTTTTGCTGGAGATTCTTATCAAATGATTAGTCCTAGTGATTTTCGATGGGAAACACTAAAAGATAAATTTTATCCCCACAGAAAAGTAGATCAACAAACTTTGAAATTTAACTTCCGCAGTGTAGGAAGCTTAGTAAAATTAGCGAACCAACTGCTAAAATTGCGTTCTCGATACTTAGCAGAATCTACAGGATATTATTCAAGGACTAATAGTATTTATGGTCAACTAGCTAGATTAATTTCAGGAGATAATCAAACATTAGTAAAAATCTTAAAGGAAACATCCCTATGTCCTGGTGATGCTATTTTAGTGAGACAAGAATCAGATAAAGAAAAAATTAGAGCCGAATTAAATTCGAGTTTTGTTTTTACAATTGAAGAAATAAAAGGATTAGAATTCGATACAGTTTTTATCGTAGATTTTTTTCAGCCACAAGCAAAACTTTGGGGTAAAGCAATACGAGGTGGGGTACTAAAAGAAAAAGAAAAACCACAACTGCAACTAGAATTAAACTTACTTTATGTAGCAATTACCCGTGCCAGCAGAATATTAAATATTTGGGAATTAACGCCTAGTCAGCTTTGGCAAGAACCAGAATTAATAGGTTTATTTCAGTCAATAATTCCCGAATTAGTAAGAAGCGACCGTATAGAACCTAGCCCAGAAACATGGCGTAAACAAGGACAATATTATCTAAAAGCTGAGTTTTATCAACAAGCACAAGAATGCTTTACTAAATCTGGCGATGTAATTTTAGAGAAACAAGCTCAAGGCAAATTACTAATTCAAAAACAAGCTTATAATGAAGCAGCAGAAATTTTTGTTGAATTAAAAGAATGGCAAGATGCAGCACTGTTATTTGAAAAAGTAGAACAATGGCAACAAGCAGCAAAATATTGGGCAAAGATTGGAGAATATAATAAGCAAAAAATTTGTGAAGCTTCTCAACTAGAAGCAAGCCAAAAATGGTCAGAAGCAGCTAAAAAATGGGAAGAAATTGCAGATTTTGCTAATGCTAAACGGTGCTGGATGAATATTCCTGAAAAAAAAGCAGAATACCGCGCCATTGAATTTGAAAAGAAGAAACAATGGCTGAAAGCAGCTACTGAATACGACTTAGCAAAAATGCCTCAGAAAGCAGCATTTTGCAGAGCTAGAGAATTTGAAAAGAAAAAAAAATGGGAAGAGTCTATTACCCAATATGAAATAGCTGGTATGGTGGAAAAAGCTGAAAAATGTCGCCAGCAAGGAGCATATGCACTGAATCA
>NZ_JAAHGT010000769.1 GCF_010672385.1 Okeania sp. SIO2F4 | reverse complement strand
TTGAAACAGTATATACTTTAGCATAATCAGGGAGTAGTTAGGCACAAAAATTTTCTTAATTAGGACTTGCTGATTAAATCTGAAACAGTTAATAATAAAGTTTTTAGCCTTTTTGAGTTTGAAAAAAGTGCCTGCTTTTCAGTCTAAATAATGAGTGCTCCAAAATTTAGCATTTTGGGCAGAGGGCAAAAAAATTACTCCCCTACTCCCTCACTCCTTAAACCCTAACTAGGCCAAGAATAGTTTGTAAGCTGGATTTTGGCTTTCGTCCCAATAGCGATAAGCCAAGCTTTCGAGAAAAGCTTGCCATTCTGCCATCTCGTAGGGGGGGACTTGCATTCCTACTGCAATACGTCCATAATCTGCCCCATTGTTGCGATAATGAAATAAACTAATATTCCAGTTAGGACTCATGGAGGCGACAAATTTCATTAATGCACCTGGCCGTTCAGGAAACTCGAAACGGTAAAGTAGTTCGTGGTGGGCAAGGGGAGAACGACCCCCGACCAGATGACGTAGGTGTAATTTTGTCAGTTCGTCATCTGTTAGATCTATGCTTTTCAAACCTTGGGTTTCAAATGTTTCTAGTATTCTCGCAGCATCAGCGCGGTCTTTTATTTGTACTCCAACAAAAATATGTGCTTCTTTTTCCTCAGCAATTCTATAGTTGAACTCAGTAATATTACGTTTGCCCAGACAGTCACAAAACCTGCGGAGACTTCCTGGAGTTTCAGGAATGGTAACTGCAAAGATAGCTTCGCGACGTTCTCCCAGTTCGGCGCGTTCGGCGACAAAGCGCAGACGGTCAAAGTTCATATTCGCTCCGCAGGCGACAGCGATGAGAGTTTCTCCTTGAATTTGTTCTTGTTCAACATAAGCTTTGGCACCAGCGATCGCTAATGCGCCAGCAGGTTCAACAATGGAACGAGTATCTTCAAAAACGTCTTTTATTGCAGCACAGGTATCATCGGTTCCTACGAGAATAATATCATCTACATATTCTTGACAAAGGCGGAATGTTTCTTCCCCTACTTCTCTTACTGCTACACCATCGGCAAATAATCCCACCTGGGGTAAGCGGACTCGATGTCCGACTTTTAAAGATTGTGACATAGCATCAGCATCAATAGGTTCCACACCAATAATTTTGATTTCGGGGCGTAACCGTTTGACATAAGCTCCAATACCAGAAATTAAGCCACCACCACCGATGGCAACAAATATTGCATGGATAGGTTTTTGGTATTGGCGGAGAATTTCCATACCTATAGTACCTTGTCCGGCGATAACGTAGGGATCGTCAAAAGGATGAATAAAAGTTAAGCCTTTTTCTTCTTCCAGTTGACGGGCATATTTATAAGCTTCATCAAAAGTTTCGCCATGCAAAACAACTTCTCCTCCCCTAGCTTTGACAGCATCTACTTTTAGTTGGGGGGTAGTTACTGGCATAATTATGATGGCGTTGGTGTTGAGGTGAGTTGCGGCAAGAGCAACTCCCTGAGCGTGGTTGCCTGCGGAAGCTGCTATAACTCCACGGCAGAGGATGTTGGCCGGGAGTTGAGCCATTTTGTTGTAAGCTCCGCGTAATTTGAAGGAGAAGACTGACTGCATATCTTCTCGTTTTAGTAGGAGGTTGTTTTTAAGGCGAATTGAGAGGTTGAGAGCTGGTTCAAGTGGTGATTCTTGAGCTACATCGTAGACGCGGGCGGTGAGAATTTGTACTAGGTAGTCACAATACATGGTTATTTTTTCTTAATAGAGGGCGTTGCATATTTGCGCATTGGAATTATTGTTTCAGAGAAAGAGGAAGTAAAAACTGGGATTTACCTTTTCTGCAAAGATTCATCCCTTAATTCAGCAACGCCTAATAGGGAGTAGAGGCAGGTTGACATCCTCCTGGGCCTAAAGGCACGGGGATTCCTAGCAAGCCGTAGCTCCTCAGCGGGTTGACGTTTTGCTGACGCAAAGCTCCGCTAACACAGGCTGCCGCCAGCTTGGCCCTAGTCTTACGCTTGCCTCCACGTCCGTTTTTTGTCTCAGACTGCCCGCCCGCGACTAATATATTTATGGCTGCATTTTCATCACGGTCGTGTTTGGCAGCACAGTTGAGACACTCCCATTCTCGCACCTGAAGGTCTAATTTTCCACCTTTGAATCCACAACATGAGCAAGTTTTAGATGTTGGCTCAAGGGCGACTAATTATTCTAAAATCACGACCGTATTTTTCAGCAATTCCATCTAACAAGGTTCTAAATTGTCTCCAACCTAAATCTGATATAGCTCTGGATAATTTGCGGTCTCTTGGTGCGCGTTCCCTCTCTTGGTCGGCATTCCCATGGCGAGGAAACCCGAAGAGTGCAGAGCAGCTCCGCTAACGCCGGGTTCCGAACGCTTGTATTTTACGCCGACGCCGGATCTGACCGCTTGCGACTTGCCTCTTGCAGAGGAGCTGCCTCTTACAGAGGAGCTCCTCTATAACTCTCCTAATTTTTGACTCCTAACGACTTCCTAAATTGAAACAGACAAGGGCAGAAAAATCAAGGGACAATTCTTTGGATTACCTCCTCTATAATTCCCATTTATTCTGATTCCTGACTCCTGCCCTTACGACACATACTTTTTCACTAAATCCTAGACTAACGAAAATTTTTTTATCTGAAGCACCCAAATATATGACTTTGTAATTTTTGTATTATTTAGTATTATTGTGCTATACGCAATAGTACAATATATAATTAAATCTTATGCTTGTTGGTACTACTGAAGCTGCTTCTTTATTGAATATTTCTGCTCAACGAGTCCGAGTTTTACTCAACGAAGGTCGCATTCAAGGCGCTCGGAAAATTAATGGTCGGACTTGGGGAATTCCTCTGTACAAAGGAAGACCAAGGATCTCTGGTAAGAAACGTGGCCCCGAACCCAATTGGTCTCCTCAGCGCCATTGCGGAAAAAATACAATTCATTTCAATCGACCTAATATAGAGAAAAATCGAAAGCTCAAAAAGGTCGATCCTCAAGCAAAATCTGAATATGTACTTTCTGCCCAACGTGGCTCTCAGATTTTAGGCAAAGGTCATGAAATGGAAATTAATGGTCCTTGTCGAATTGTTTATCGACCTGATAAGCCTCATAGTTGTGGAGCTACTGTGTGGATTGAGACTTTAGCAACAGTAACCGTGTTTAATTTTGACGGAACAGTGGAGCGAGTTGATAGTAGATGGGTTTGGGAAGAAGAGGAGATGTGGAAAATTAACAAGAAAAATATTGAGGAATTAATTAGGGTTTGTTGATTAACTCTCAAAGCTCCTGATTTCATGCTACATTTTGTCGTGCGGAATGTAGGTTCTATTTTTGATGTCTCCAGGGGTTAAAACACCCTGGATTCTGAGCGGATGTGCTTACGCGGGCGCTATTGCCACGCGACGCACTGCTTACGATATTTTCTAGTTAGATCGTCCAACTTATATCGTTGTGGAAGCATCAAAACTTCCCTACCAACCTTGGCTAAATCTAAACTTAGCTGTGTTGCTACTTTTTTGATAATATTTCCAGCACCATTAGCATCGGCATTAATCAATTTACCTGTTGCTGAACGGTACAAACCACGATTAACACGCTTTCCTAATGGCTCCCACCTTTCGGGTTTTTCACCAAATGTCGGTAAGAAATCTTCATCTAGAAAACTAGCCTTACTCGTGTAACTTTCCTCAGTCTCAACAAACTTAATTCCATACTGCTCAGACAATTCAGCTATCCTGGCTTTTAACTTGGCTGTTGGTATTTGAACAAACTGTTGGTTATTCTTCTTGCCGATGTTAATGCTATCTTTTTGGCGTTGATTCCACCCAAAAACCATTGTGCCTATTCGATACTCAATACACCAGTTGAGCACAAATCTAGCTGCTTTGTTCACATTATCCCGCATCTGACGGTTGCGCTTTTCAGTAATAGCTGCTAAGTTATCGTCCCAGTAGTCACCAGACTGGCCTGATTTTATTTTGGCTACTTGCTTGTTGTACCATTGATTTTGAGATTTAACCTTTTTCCCATCAACTATAAAAGCCTTTCCCACATTACTCACACAGGTTAACCAGTTATTTAATCCTGGGTCTATGCCTAAGACGTTTTCTGCTATTGGTTGGCCTTTTTCTAGTATAGGTTGCTCATAAACAAATTCTAAATAGAAGCAGTTGTTTCTGGGAACAAATCTCAATTCTTTAATTTGATTGAAATCTAAGTTGCTAGGCATTGGCAATAAAAAGTGGTCTATTCCAAACCATGCTTTGACTTGCTTACCTAGAGGGAACTTAAGCATTCCATTCACTAGCTTGACCCAGCGTCCTGGATAACTAACGACTGCTAAACCATTCTTTTTGCGGTATTTTGGTGGTTTTGGCTTTTGTGCCAGTTCACCTGAAGTAAACATTTTGGCAAGTCTTGCATAAGAGTTGAAAGACTCAATTACAGAATGTAATGTCTGTTGGCCACAGGCTGAACGCATAGCCTTAAAATGCAGATTACTTTTTAACTCAAAATCTAGTTCAGCTTTAGACACAAAGCGTCCTGCTTTAAATAGCATTTGACGACAATAGTAAATACCACAATTTGTCAACTTATTTGCTTCTGTGCATACATGGCCGAGCGCACTCCAATTACAGCCATTCCCGGTGTTGAGAGCCAGATCGTTTTGCAGTACATGGATAACCTGAATGCCAATGACTTTGATGCGCTGATCCAACTCTTTGCCCCAGATGGGGCC
>NZ_JAAHGT010000768.1 GCF_010672385.1 Okeania sp. SIO2F4 | reverse complement strand
CGCCAATTTCTCGTCTCAGTTGAGGTGTCATTTCAGTTATTATCAGTTATCAGTTATCAGTTAGCCTCCTTCGGATGAACTTCGTTAACAGTACCTCCTGCAATAGGAAGGCTTAAAATACTGAAGTTTGCTTTTTTCATCCCCTTTTAAGGAGAGGTATTAGACCTTATTTTTTCAGTCAACATATCTTATCAGAACTTATGTACCCAAACAAGAAAATGGGTTTATTGCCCTGGTTATTGTTTTTCGCGCTAATGCGAAATTTAGCCTCATAACCCAGTTTCTGCGTCTAATATCATGTCCGGATAATTAGTAATAAAAAAACTTTCTCCTTCTCCTCCTCTTTCTTCATTCTTTCTTCTATCCTGACTCCTGACTCCTGACTCCTGGGTCGTTTATTTATAACTGTTCAACCGGACATGATATAACTTCTGACTTCTGACTTCTAACTTCTGACTTCAGAAGCATCCCCACCAACAACAACATTCCTAACACGCAAACTTGGTCCGCCACAACCAACAGGTAAACCATTTTGCCCACCTTTCCCACAACCACCAGACTCATCCCAATAAAAATCATCGGCGATCGCTTCAATATCTGCCAAGGTATTAAACACATTTCCAGAAAGAGTGACATCTCGCACCGGTTCAGCTAACTCACCATTTCTAATCATCCAAGCTTCCCCAGCACTAAAAGTAAACATTTCCCCATTAGTCATTCCACCCAACCAGTTCCGAGCATAAACTCCCTCCTTAATATCAGCAAATAAATCTGAAACAGGAGTATTTCCTGGTGCTATCCAAGTATTAGTCATTCTAACTAGAGGTGGATAATGATAATCAAGACAACGTGCATTACCTGTAGGTACCTCTCCGAGTTTCCCCGCAGTTTCCCGCGAGTGTAAACGTCCGACCAAAACTCCATCTTGAATCAACTGAGTAGTAGTTGCTAAAGTACCTTCATCATCATAAATATAACTACCTCGATGTACTTCTCCCTCATCTCCATTTAATATAGGTGACACCATTGCACCATCAAATATTTGTAAATTCTCAGGACCAAATCTCCGACCAATTGTCATAACTTCTAATAGATCGGGATTTTCGTATGCCATATCTGCTTCCGAGAGATGACCAAAAGCTTCGTGAACAAATAGACCTGTAAGAATAGGGTCAATAACTACCGTATAAGTATTACCTTGAACGATCGGTAAAGCTAGAGAATTAACAGCTCTCTGTGCAGCACTACGAACTTGATTGTCCAAATTAGTTAAATCTTCATAAGCTTTGCGAGAACCAGTAGTTTCCCTACCAGTTTGTACGGTTTCCCCATTCCTGGCAGTAGCAGCAAAGCGCATTTCCATATCTGTCCAAGATTGTTCTAGCATGGTTCCTTCGGAAGTAGCGAGAATTACTTTCTGGGTACTATCCCCATAACGCACAGATACAGTAGTAATTCGAGGGTCAACACTCCGCAGCACTTGGCCATAATGTTCGCAGAGTTCTTTTTTATTAGCTAAAGATATGTGACGAGGGTCTTTACCTGTGAGAGAAACCACATGAGTTGCTTGAATAATTGGTATGGGAGCTAGAATAGTTTCTTCTTTCCCAATAAGTTTGGCTGCAGCAATCGCCTCTTCTATTCTCTCTTTCAAGGTAGATATTTGATTAAAACTGGCAAAACCCCAGGCTCCTTTATAACAAGCTCGGACTTGGCCGCCAATGGAAATGCCTTCACTCAGGGTTTCTATTTTGTGGCCTCGCAAGAGAATATCTGTTCCTTGGGATTCTTCTAGGCGAATGGCCAAATAATCTACTTGATAACTATAATTAGCGAGCAGGTCAGATAATAGATTTTTTGCTTCGGTTAGTGATATGGGCATTTATATTTTTACTGTTAACTAACATTAGTATAATGGGAGGTGATTATTTTAATTTTTATATACCCTTAAATATTAGAAATTATCAGCTTTAGCGTTGATATCTTTGAAACCTCGATTGAAAGTCTTTAAACTTTGCTATCAGACTCAAGTATTAACTGAATTTCAACTTTCACTGTACTACTTTTCTGAACAATGGTTATGTTTTTTGTGTATCAATCATTGTGGGGAAAAGGAGCATCAGCAGGAATAATATATTCAGAAAAAATTGAGTAATGATTCATTGATTATTTTCTTAAACTTAAATAGTTTTTACATTATATAAACCCATAGCTATACGAGTTTGATAAATGTTTGGTACAAATAAATTTTAGTTGGTAGGTTTGAGGTTTTAGGTAGTAATTAAACAATTAATAATTAATAATTAATAATTAATAATTACCTCTCCTTGAAAACGGATAGGATTGACTAATAATGAAAAATTTTTTCTTCTCAAGGGGAGATTGGATATGGCGTACTTCTGAGCGGCTCTGTAAGAGCGGGAAACCTCGCCATCCCATCCTGACGGAATGCTCCGCTTGCCGACCGCTCTCTTGGTCGATTGGATATGGCGTACTTCTGAGCGGCTCTGTAAGAGCGGGAAACCTCGCCATCCCATCCTAGGTCATGCTCCGCAAACGACCGCTTTTTTCCCTTTAAAAGGGGAGGCTTTAGACCACAATTTCTCGGTAAATATTCATATTGCCAGGATCGTAAATGAAGTTTTCACATTTTATTAGTGATGTGTAATATTCTTTTTTCATCCATGGTATTATCAAGTTTTTTCGGCATTGCTGAAGTGCGAGTATAATTGTCAAATTATGGACTATAGCAATCCTCTGCACAGTTGTAATATTTTGGTGGTAGTTAGGAGTCAGGAGTCAGGTAGGGAAGCCGTATTCTTGGCGACGTACAGAATTTTTAAGGTTTTCAGCTCAAATTAACTATTATAAAAATTGTCACAATCAATGCGCGGATTGCTATATATTATCTGTTGTTAAATAGTTATAAATAAATAGTGATAGGAAACTTCTGTTAGCAAGATGGAAAAATTAAATTTGATGATTTTTCTAGTTTCCCATTCCTTATTCCTTAAAACTATATTTATACAGTTTTTTTTCAGCGTTGCTGAAGTGCAAGTATGATTGTCAAATTAGGGAGCCAGATCATCTGCTGTTAAATTGTTATAAATAAATAGTAATAGGGCAGTTTGTTTAACCAGATAGAAAAATTAGATTTGATAATTTTTCTAGTTTCCCATTCCATATTCCATATTCCATATTCCCTATTTCCTATTACCGAAAAATTGTGGTCTAAAGTCTCCCTTTTTACAAGGAATAAAAAGCGGTCGATCTTCGGAGCTTTCCGTAAGGATGGGATGGCGTCAACGCGCGTTTTGCGGAGCGCTAAACGCCACATCCAATCGACCAAGAGAAAAGAGACTATTCCTAATGTCAAGCCTCCTTAATTGCAGAGGTATTGAATTGTGCAGTTACGACCATAGGAGGCTAACTGATAACTGATAACTGATAACTGATAACTGAAATAACTCGACCATAATAGCGGAGATTGCGGTGATTCAGTTCGGTTATACCAACATAAGTAATGGATGAATACCGATACCCTTAGTATTAAGTAAGGTCTACTTCTATAGAGACAACTAATCAAAGAATATTAAAGACTTTGTAGAAGTCTGGATTTATTAATTAATAAATTAAAATTATTTATTCATTTATTTTTGAAAAAAAATGGACAACTATAACTATGTATTACCAACTTTAAGTGACATTTTTGCCCTAGAGAGGTCAAATAATGATTTGTCTACAATAAAAATAGAACTGGCAAGGGAAAATTCTCCTCCTTCTATAACACAGAGAAATCAACATTTATATTTAAAGGCTGAAAAGGAATGGTATAGTGCCATTGCTGCAGTTAATCAACTCTTAGAAAATTCACTACAAATCTCAGATTCTCAAGATTCAAAAAATCAAGAGATGATCAAAACTGACAAAGATAAAGGAATCCACAAAACCACTCCTTTACTCGAAAATTGGGAATCTCAAACCAGCTCAAAATTTCCTACTTCTAATTCTTTAATTTCTCATCTCAAATCATATCGTGGATTAGTGTTATCTAGTCCTACTCCTGTCTTAACAAATCCTGTTTTAACTAGCAGTTTTGCTACATCAATATTTACCAGTGAAATACCAGAAGGTTTAGACTGGTTATCCATATTGAGATGGCAAACTTTACCTCTATTACCAGCAGCAGATAGTATTAAATCCTTACCTGCTGCCATACCAATATTACCTTTATCCACTAAAGATCCAATAACAAATGAGCAGTTTTGTTTAGTTTTTACTGCTGAATTTAGCTTAATAATGGTCTTAGGTAAAAATTTAGATAATACACCAGCTTTTCTATTTTCTTTTGACCCAGAAATAGTCAAAAAAGCATGGATTGTCTTGCGTCAACGAATAGTATTGCCAACATATTTTCCGACTATAAATATTGATAAGCAGCAAAAATTTATTTCCCAATATTCTCAACGATTAGCTATTTTAGATAGTGTATTTGAGCAGTTTCCGCCTCTTGCACCTGACTACAAAATTGTCATGGAATTTAGTCGTTTATTATTGGATAATTTACCAAATGTAGATAGTAAAAATGAAGCATTAGAAGTTAATAATTCTAGCAAAAATAGAGAAAATAAAGAAACTACTACATCACTAAAATCTACTATTGAAAATCTCAAAGCTCCTGATGTGGAATTGTTACAAGCGATTGCCCACGAAGTCAAAACTACTTTAGCAACAATTCAGACTTTAACTCGCCTTTTATTAA
>NZ_JAAHGT010000767.1 GCF_010672385.1 Okeania sp. SIO2F4 | reverse complement strand
TGTTTTTAGTATGAAAAGCAAATCTATCAGGACTTAGGCATTTTTGAGTTGTAAACACTACATATCTATAACGTTATGGTTTTTGAAAGTTGTATAACGCTGTATATAGTGTCTCTGCAATTCCTGTCTAGAAAAGACTTAAATATAAAATCCTAATATTATCTAATTTTCAAAAGTCTTGATATAGGAACTTGTCCTACTGACTATGGGCTGCTGAATCTTGACTATTGACATTTTATATGGGATTAAGATTCTTAATATTTACTTTACAAATTAGCGCTAAGAAAGTAGAATTTGAGCTAAGATGAATTAACAAAAATGAAGCTTAATTAAATTTTCTCATTATGATTATGGATCTAGAAGGAAAATTTCCCGTAGAGAAATTATTATTCCAAGCTATATTGGAACACTCCTTTGATGCCATTCTCATTGCCGATTCTCAAAATAGTTTGCTAGAAGTTAATTTATCTGCTTGGAACTTATTCGGTTTCACCACAGATGAAGCGATCGGGCAATCTATATTTAACTTTTTACTTGATTCCCTTGAAGGACAAGAGGAAGCCAAGAGTAAAGAAATTCAAATAAAATATCCTAATGGAGAGATAAAAACCCTAGAGTGTAGGCTAGTCAAGGATTTATTACCCAATTATAAATTGTTGATGCTCAGAGATGTCACCAAACTAAAACAAGCATCTGAAGAACTTCACCACCAACATCAAAGAGTAAAGTTATTTTCGGAAGTTACCCTCAAAATTAGTCAATCCCTGCAACTAAAAGAAATTCTACAAACTGCCGTTACCGAAGTGCAAAGAATTCTTCAAGCCGATCGGGTGCTAATTTATCAGGTTTTGTCCAATGGAACTGGAGTGACTATTAGCGAAGCTGTATTACCCAATGTTCCGCCGATTCTAGCTATAGAGTTTCCCGAAGAAGTCTTTCCTGAAGAATATCGAGAACTTTACGCAGGAGGAAGAGTTCAAGCTATCTCTGAGGTACACAGTATCGAGGCTAATTTGACTGAATGCTTAGTTGAATTTATGGATGAATGGATGGTGAAAGCTAAGTTAGTAGTGCCAATCATCCAAAACCTCAAGTCGGTAACTGATGAAGTAAAAGTTCCCAATCAACTATGGGGTTTGTTAATTGCCCATCAATGTCAAACAACGCGACAGTGGAAGGACTTTGAGTTAGAGATGATGCAACAATTAGCTGCTCAAATCGGGATTGCTTTATCCCAAGCAGAATTACGAGAAAATCTAGAAGGACTTGTCGCCGAACGCACAACTAAATTAAGACAAGCTAACACCAGTCTCCAACAAGAAATTAACGATCGCAGGTCAGCCGAAGCCGCTTTGCGTCGCAGCGAAGAAAAGCTCCGTCTCATCGCCAATGGACTACCAGTTTTAATTGCCTATGTGGATAAACAGCAATGTTATCGCTTCAACAACAAAGCTTACCAAACCTGGTTAGGATTGTCTCCCACTAAGATTTATGGCTCTCATATTCAGGAAGTTCATGGGAAACAGGAATACCACAAAATTCAAGAATATATAGAAATGGCACTATCGGGGAAAATGGTAACTTACGAAAATGAGACTACCTTTCAAGACGAAAATCTCCACACTGTTAACGTTAGCTACATTCCCCACATTGAAAAACACGAAAAAGATACAGTAAAAGGATTTTTTTCACTCATCAGTGATATTAGCGATCGCATAGCCATTGAACGGATGAAAGACGAATTTATTTCCGTCGTTAGCCATGAATTACGCACCCCATTAACCTCCATTCACAGTTCCTTGAAAATTCTCGCAACAGGAAGACTCGGAAATCTCTCTACTAAAGGACAACGGATGCTGAGGATAGCTGACGAACAAACAGATCGCCTGGTGCGCTTAGTGAACAATGTCCTAGACTTACAGCGGATTCAATCCGGCAAAGTCAAAATGAACAAAAAAGGTTGCCAAGCAATGGAATTAATGATTGAAGCTTGCCAAACTATGCAAGGGATTGCTCAAGACTACGAGGTTAACCTGTTCAGTAAATCTGTTGCTTTTCAAGTTTGGGCCGATCGTGACTATATTGTTCAAACTCTCACTAATCTATTGAGTAATGCGATTAAGTTTTCTCCTCCAAACAGCACTGTTTTCTTGTCGGCAAAAATGGAATCGCCACAAGATAGCAATGGCAGGGAAAAACAAATTTCTTATGTAACCTTTGAAGTCAAAGACGAAGGACAAGGTATTCCAGCAGATCGACTAGAAACTATCTTCGAGCGTTTTCAGCAAGTTGATTCTTCTGATTCTCGCAAAAAAGGAGGAACAGGTTTGGGACTAACCATTTGTCGTCAAATAATTGAAGAACACGGTGGGAAAATTTGGGCCGAAAGTTGTTTGGGAAAAGGTAGTACTTTTTATTTCACTCTACCTTTAGTTATAGAAGAGAGCGGAGGTTTCTATGAATGATAAACATATTTTACTAATTGACGATGAAGAAACAATTCAGGAAGTAGTACAAGTTGGAATTGAGATTGAATGTGGTTGGGAAGTTTCCCTTGCTTCCTCTGGTTTAGAAGGAATAGAGCTAGCCAAACTCCGACAGCCAGATGCCATTCTTCTTGATGTGATGATGCCGGATATGGATGGGATTTCTACCTTGTTGAAGTTAAAAGCTAATTCCCACACTCAATCGATTCCCGTAATTTTTCTGACGGCTAAAATCCAAGCTGTAGATAAAAACCAGTTTCAAAATATAGGAGTTGCTGATGTAATTACCAAGCCTTTTAACTCCATGACTCTAGCAAGTCGCATTGCCAAAATACTGGAATGGGAATTGTAATTAGCCTGCTCCAGTCTTAACGAAGTCAGAAGTCAGTAGGGGCGATTCGCGAATCGCCCGTACAGAAGTTATTTTTGTAACGGGGATTAGAGCAACCCTCCAAAAATATTTCACCTTAAAAGGCGAGGTATTAAACCTCTCCAGAAAATAGGGAACAAGGAACAGGGAACAGGAAAAAGTAATTGATAATTTATGGATAAGAATTGATTCTATTTTTAATTTTTGGAGATGTCTATTAAGTAAGGATGTATGAGACTATTAATTGTTGATGATGAGGAAATTTTAATCGATCTACTCCAAAGAACTCTCAAAAATTATGCACTTGATGCTGTTACCGATGGAGAACAAGGATGGATTTATGGTTCGACTTATCCTTACGATCTGATTATCCTTGATTGGTCTTTACCTAAACTTGATGGGCTTAGTTTATGTCAGCGTTTCCGCAACCATGGCTATCATATGCCAATCCTCTTACTAACAGTCCGCAATAGCAGCCCCGAAAAAATTCAAGCACTTGATGCTGGAGCAGATGATTATCTCTGTAAGCCTTTTGATGTTGAAGAATTAGCTGCTCGCATACGAGCTTTGTTGCGTCGCTCTAACCCTCATTCTCCCTTATTAAATTGGGGAGACTTACAACTCAATCCTTCTAATTGTCAAGTTATCTATCAAGGAAATTCGATCTTACTAACGGCTAAAGAATATCAGTTACTAGAGTTATTCATGCGCCATAGCCAAGAAGTTTTTGGCATCGAAGATATTCTAGAGAGTTTGTGGCCATCGGTAGAATATATTTCTGAAGCAACTGTTCGCTCCCATCTGAGAAACTTGCGAAAAAAATTAAAACAAGCTGGTTTACCTGAAGATCCGATCGCAACATTAAGAGGACGAGGATATGGTTTAAAACCTCTACCCCAATATAACAAGTCGGAGAAAAATTTTTTACCTACCCAACCTGAAGATAAAGCTGATAAGCAAGCACGACATCTAGCAGCATTGAGTGCAGCCTGGAATAAATATAGAAACAAGTGTCATCAACAATTAACTACTTTAGAAGAAGCTCTTGAGGGTTTGAAAATTGGTTACCTCAGCCCCAATAAACGAGAAGAAGCGAGATTAAGTGCTCATAATTTAGCAGGAACTTTGGGCATTTTTGGCTTTGATGAATGCTCTCAGCTTGCCAGGGAACTAGAACAACTCCTAGAAAAAACTGTACGGGAAAAAAAAGGAAAACTACTAAGATTTGAAACTATTTTCAATGATTTAGTTGTACAACTAGCTATAGAAGATAATCCCTCTAATAAAATATCTGGCCGACTGACTAAACATTGTCCTTTATTGTTAGTTATTGACGACGACCGAAATTTTACTGAACTTTTGAGCGAAAAAGCGCTTTCTGAAGGAATCCAAATAGTTGTTGTGCCTACTCCAGAGCTAGCTATAAGTTGGCTCGAAGGGTTACAAGACCGTCTACTTCCCAATATTGTTCTCCTCCGATTATCTTTGGTTGGAGCGAACACTAATGACAAAGATTTAGAGGAGCGTTTATCCTTAATTGCCGAATTCAATTTACTGGTGCCATCTATCCCAGTTATTATTATTGCCGATCGCGATCATTTTAGAGACCGTCTACTTGTAGCCCGACATGGAGGAGCTTTTTACCTAAAACAACCACTTCTTCCTGCTCAAGTAGTTGCTTTTTGCCAACAAGTTCTAGAAAGTTCTTCTTGGGGCAAAAAAGTAATGATCGTGGACGACGATGTAGAATTTTTACAAGCCTTACCAGATTTACTGGAACCTTGGGGATTCAAGCTTACTACTCTGGGCGATCCTCGTCAATTCTGGGATGTACTCCAAGCTGTTAAACCCGATCTACTGATACTAGATATTGAAATGCCTCATTGGAGTGGGATTTAATTATGTCAAG
>NZ_JAAHGT010000766.1 GCF_010672385.1 Okeania sp. SIO2F4 | reverse complement strand
TACTAAAATGAGTATACCCAGTAAGGTTTATAAAATTGGAATTGATAAATGTGATTCCTATGTCGAATCCATATGCTTTCATACCATCAGATAAGAACTCATTCTTTCCTGTTTCATCGCCAAAACGATCTGTTTGATCTTTATCGGTCCTATTGCAAAGGTCAAGGGCAATCAGAGAAAAAGTATTAGGAGCAGAGCATCCAGACGTTGCTCAAAGCCTCAATAACCTAGCAGAACTGTACCGTGAGCAAGGAAAGTACACAGAAGCTTTACCCCTATACCAAAGGTCAAGAGCAATATATGAGAAAGCATTAGGAACTGACCATCCCTCGGTAGCCACCAGTCTCAATAACCAGGCATCACTGTACCAAGACCAAGGGAAGTACACAGAAGCTTTACCCCTATACCAAAAGTCTCTGGCCATCACAGAGAAAGCATTAGGAGCTGACCATCCATCTGTTGCCACCAGTCTCAATAACCTAGCTGGACTGTACCGTCAGCAAGGAAAGTACACAGAAGCTTTACCCCTATACCAAAGGTCAAGAGCAATATTAGAAAAAGCATTAGGAGCTGACCATCCACAGGTTGCCACTACCCTCAATAACCTAGCTGGACTGTACGATGACCAAGGGAAGTACACAGAAGCCTTACCCCTATACCAACAGTCAAGAGCAATATTAGAAAAAGCATTAGGAGCAGACCATCCCTTGGTTGCCACTAACCTCAATAACCAGGCAGAACTGTACCGTCAGCAAGGAAAGTACACAGAAGCTTTACCCCTATACCAACAGTCAAGAGCAATCAGAGAAAAAACATTAGGAGCAGACCATCCAGACGTTGCCAGCAGCCTCAACAATATGGCATCACTGTACCATGAGCAAGGAAAGTACACAGAAGTCTTACCCCTATACCAACAGTCAAGAGCAATATTAGAAAAAGCATTAGGAGCAGACCATCCCTTGGTTGCCACTAACCTCAATAACCAGGCAGAACTGTACCGTGAGCAAGGAAAGTACACAGAAGCTTTACCCCTATTCCAACAGTCAAGAGCAATCAGAGAAAAAGCATTAGGAGCAGACCATCCAGACGTTGCTCTAAGCCTCAACAATATGGCATCACTGTACCATGAGCAAGGAAAGTACACAGAAGCTTTACCCCTATACCAAAGGTCAAGAGCAATATTAGAAAAAGCATTAGGAGCAGACCATCCAAAGGTTGCTCTAAGCCTCAATAACCTGTCAGTACTGTACCTTGCTCAAGGAAATACAACCAGTGCCATTGAATATCTTACCCAGGCAATGGAAGTAGAAGAAACCACCCTCACTACTTTCCTCGCCACAGGTTCGGAAAGCCAAAAACAAGCCTCAATGAGCTATCTCTCAGGAACAACTCACCGAACAATATCCCTACACCTCCAAGAGGCACCCACAAACCCAAAAGCAGCTAACCTCGCCCTCACCACTATCCTTCGGCGGAAGGGTCGCATCCTTGACTCTACTATCAACTCCCTCCAAACCATCCGCGACAACCTCACCCCAGAAAACGAAAAACTCCTAGACGATCTGGCAAACACTCGCACTCAACTAGCTGCCCTCATTTACAACAAACCGGAAAATATCGCACCAGAACAATATCGCCAACAAGTCGCTACCCTCAAAGGTAAAGCAGAGAAATTAGAAGTTGACCTTTCTCTGGCAAGTGCAGCATTTGCTCAGACAACTAAACCAGTGACTATTGAAAGGATACAAGAGTTAATCCCTGCTAATGCAGCATTGGTGGAAATTATCCAATACAAACCTTTCAATGCCAAAGCTGATAAATTTAAACAACCCCACTACGCAGCTTACATCCTCCATTCCAAAGGCGCACCTCAATGGCTAGCTCTGGGAGCAGCAGAACCCATCAACAACACCATCAATGAATTTCGCAATAATTTATCACAACCCAATAGTTCCATCCAAGAAGTTGCTCGTACTTTAGAGCAACAAGTAATGGAACCCATCCGCCAAAAGTTAGGCAATGCAAAACACATCCTGTTATCCCCAGACTCCCAACTCAACCTCATTCCTTTTGCTGCTCTGGTGGATGAAAACAACCAATACTTAATCCAAAACTATAACATAACCTACCTCACCACCGGACGCGACCTCATCAAACTTGATATTGACTTCCTTGCCAAACAACCACCTGTATTAGTTGCCAACCCCGAATACGACACCCCAGGCAACCCCACTTCTGTGCGACTGGTTGCTAATAATAAGCGTGGTGACAAAAAAACTACTAGAGATTTAGGCAGTTTTTTATTTGCTCCAGAAAACTTAACTTTTGGAGCGTTACAAGGAACGAAAGCAGAAGTGGAAGCTATTGCACCGATGTTATCAAAAGTGACTCTGTTAACTGAGTCGAATGCGACAGAAAATGCGATTAAAGAAGTCAATGCTCCTGAAATACTCCATATTGCTACCCACGGTTTCTTTCTGGAAGATTTAGAAGAGGTTGCACCCCCAAGTTTAGGAGGTGGTTTTAATACTTCTATTCCTCCAGCAGCACCCAACAAATTAGAAAACCCACTGTTACGTTCGGGTCTAGCTTTAGCAGGTTTTAATCCTCGTCAAAGTGGTGATGAAGATGGAGTAATGACGGCGTTAGAAATTGCGAATTTGAGTTTGGGTGGTACAAAGTTAGTAGTATTGTCTGCTTGTGATACGGGAGTGGGAGATGTGAATGTGGGAGAAGGAGTTTATGGTTTGCGTCGAGCGTTATCTCTTGCGGGGAGTGAAAGTCAGGTGATTAGTTTGTGGCAGGTAGATGATTTTGGTACGAAAGATTTGATGGTGAAATATTATCAACGGGTTTTGAATAATGAGGGGCGTTCAGAGGCGTTAAGACAGACGCAGTTAGAGATATTGGCAACTGAGGGGTATAAGCATCCTTATTATTGGGCGTCGTTTATTCCGTCTGGAGATTGGAGAGAGATGGGAATTGAGAATTGAGAAGTTAGAAGTCAGAATTTAGAAGTAATCTCTGACTAAGTTTGATATAGCGCTACTTGAATCGGGAATAGGGAATAGGTCAGAGGGAATAGTAAACTGTCAAAGGGTTTCAGGATGCGCGAAATGTCAAATACCTGAATGAGTAGCGCTATAATTTTATATTTTAACCTATTGGGGTAGTTCTACAAATAAACACCAACTTGTCATTGCGAGGGGGGATGGGAAAAAATTAGGTTCTTGGTTTGACCATGATTCCCCCCGAAGCAATCTCATAGATACCATAGAGATTGCTTCGGCTAGTATTAATGATTTTCCCAAAAGTTTCAGTTATTTACCGTCGCCTCGCAATGACAATTTCTGAATTTAGAATTCTAAATTCTCAATTCTAAATTCCAACTTCTAGTATTAACGATTTTCCCAAAAGTTTCAGTTATTTACCGTCGCCTCCCTGGGGACAAGTTGCTATTGTCATTGCGAGGGGGGAAGGGAAAGAATTAAGTTCTTGGTTTGGCCATTATACCCCCCGTGGCAATCTCTAAAGTATCTATGAGATTGCTTCGACTAGTATTAATGATTTTCCCAAAAGTTTCAGTTATTTACCGTCGCCTCGCAATGACTTGGGTATAGTAATTATCCAGATTTTATATCATTAGGACTTAGGCAGTTATTAGGAATTATAGCAGTTTTCATTAATGTAAATTACAGAGATTTTGGCTTCAAGGTAGAAGGCAGAAGTTTTGTATTCGACATTTCTGGAAAACCGCTACAATTCCTTAATTTAATAATTCTGAATTCTCAATTCTCAATTCATAAATAATTAACTAAAATCCAGACTACAAACTAACATTTACTCCTGCTTTTCTATTATCCCTCCACCTAATAAAATATCTCCCTCATACCAAACAGCCGCTTGACCGGGAGTTATGCCAAAAACTGCTTCTTCAAACATTAACTTAACTCGAAAACCATCTAGAGGTTTCTCTTCATTAATACCCAAAGGAATAATATTTGCAGCTACAGGTAAACTGCGATATCTCACTTGCACTTCTGCGCGTATTGGCGCATTTGGTGGGCCAATAGAAACCCAGTTAACCAACTTCACAGTAGACTCCATTTTGGCCGCACTGTCGCGATCGCCCACTACTACTCGATTCATCACTGGGTCTAAGTCAATCACATATAAAGGATGAGGGGCGGAAACTCCCAAACCTTTTCTTTGACCAATCGTATAATGATGGACACCATCATGGTTTCCTAAGACTCGCCCCTCTCTGTCAACTATTTCACCTTGATGGGGAGTAATATATTTGTCTAAAAATTCCCGCATTGAACCACTAGCTTCTACCAGACATAAATCCTGACTTTCTGGTTTATTAGCAGTTTTCAAACCATATTCTGCTGCAATGAGTCGGGTTTCACTCTTGACCATTTCTCCTAGAGGAAATACTGAACCTGCCAGTAAATCCTGTGTTAAATCATACAGAAAATAAGACTGGTCTTTGTTACGGTCAACTGCACGTTTTAATAGATAGCGATCGCTTTGTGAATCATAATCAATTCGTGCATAATGCCCCGTGGCAATTTTGTCAATACCTAATTTTTCACGACCATAAACCAGCATAGGACTAAATTTTACTGTTTTATTACATTGAGAACAAGGCAGTGGAGTAATTCCGGCACTGTAACCTGTTACTAAATAGTCAACAATATTTGCCTGAAATAACTCGCGAGTATCCACAATATGATGGGGAATACCTAATTGTTCACAAATATAGGCAGCATCAACCATTCCTTCA
>NZ_JAAHGT010000765.1 GCF_010672385.1 Okeania sp. SIO2F4 | reverse complement strand
TCCTCCCCACCCTCCCCCCTCTCCCCCCTCTCCCCACACTCCCCTCTCTCCCCACACTCCCCCCTCTTCCCCCTCTTCCCACACTTCCCTCTCTCCCCAATCCCCTAATCACCTTCCTCCTAATAAAACACGAGTTTCTCTAGCTGCAGCTTTCATTGCTGACTCTGGTGTACGAGAACCTGTTAGGGCAGCACTTAAATAACGTTGTAAAATATCTGATGCTTGAGCATATTGAGGAATTGGCGGACGTAAAACAGAATTATTTACTACTGGAAATAAGTTTGGTAAATAAGGAAATTTTTCTACCAGGATAGAGTCGTTAAAAAGCGATTTTCTCGCCGGAACAAATCCTGTTTCTAAAATAAATTTTCTTTGTACTTCTGGTTGGTTGAAGTATTGAATAACTTCCCATGCTTCCTCTGGATTTTTTGTAGTTTTAGCTATTCCTAAACCCCATCCTCCTAAACAAGCTCCACTATTTTTTCCTGGAGCATGAACCATTGGTTTAATATCAAAATTTCCAGCTATTTTTGATGCTGATGCTAATGGATATACATAAGGCCAATTACGCAGAAAAACTGTATTGCCACTTTCAAATAAACGACGGGTTTCTTCTTCTGCATAAGTAGTTACTCCAGGAGGAGAAATTCCCTGACTAATAGTTTGGCTTAAAAAATCTACTGCTTTGATGGCTTCTGGTTTATCTAAACCTACTTCATTTGTTTCTAAATTTACCCAAAAACCACCATAACCTTCCAGAATTTCGATAAACATTGCCGATAAACCTTCGTATTGTTTACCTTGCCAAACATAACCCCATTGAACTAATCCCTCTTTTTGCAATTCTTGGGATATTTTGATTATTTCTGCAAAAGTATTAGGGGGTTCAAATCTGCCCTTTTTTAATAAGTCGGTGCGGTAATAAAGCATTCCTCCACCAGAATTTAATGGCATTCGATAGAGTTTATCTTGATAAATTCCGCCTGCAACGTCTCCTTGTAAATATATTTTTTGTAATTGTTGGATATCGACTTTTTCTGAAAGGTCTTTCAACCAGTTAGCAGCAGCAAATTTTGGCACCCAAACTATATCCATATAAACTAAGTCATAAGGAGAATCTCCTAGTAAAAATGAAGATGTATATAAATCTTCTACTAGGTTAGTATCGTTAGGACCTTTGACAATTTCCAGGTTAATATTTGAGTGAGTTTTGTTAAATTCGGTTTGAATTGGTTCCCAGAAACTAGCTTCTAGAGCTTGTATTAATACTTGGATAGTTACAGGTTTTTCCTGAGTTTGTGCAGGTAGGATTGATATACATAAAATACTTAGGAAAGTTGCTAAAATTAAGATGGTTATTTGGAATTGTTTTTTCAGTCTAATTCTCAGGAATTTTAACCAGGCATGAATTTTTGGTTTTAGGTTTTCTAGAGTAGGGTTGAAAAATTTACTATATTTCATTATTTTCGTAGGCACAGGAATTAACAAAGACCTCTATAGCACTCAGAAATACGTCGTGATAGATATAATAGTAATAATAACATCTCCAGGAAAAATACAAAAAATGCCAGGGGGGATTTGGAGGAGTTTTTGTTGTGGTTTCTTTCGGCTAAAAGTGAGCTTATTAAATTATTTTAAAGTCTGCCTGAAGTTATCTGAACAATCATGTTAACCTAAAGAAAAACTCATATTTTAGAAAAAATGATAGATGAATTTTACAATTATTAGTGAAATTACTAATATTGAAATAATTACAGTTATATAGAATCCGATTAAACAGTCGTCATTGCGACGATAGGAAGCAATCTCCGGGCACCCATGAGATTGCTTCCTTCCACTCCGTTCCAGTCGCTGCGGACGCAGGCTCTAGTAATTATCCGGATTTGATATTAGTAATACCATTTATCAAAAGTTTTGCTACATCTGTTTGAGCAGAGGGAGTAGGGAGTAGGGAGTAGGGAGTAGGGTTAAAAAATATCTGATATCTTCATTTAATGGCAACAAATTGTTGAAAACATTGCTCTTACTGATTTATTAGTTAATAACTGAAGTTTTGAGTAAGTATAGAATTATTTTTGGGAATTGGTATAATTCCATTCGCGATTTAGCAAGATTAAATAAAACATAAGGAAAAGGGAGTTGGTGTAAATTAAAAGGAGTGGCTACGATTCGTCTTCATAATGGTAGGATTAGAGTTGCTGAATTACACTGGTATGAAGCTAATAGAATTGGTAAAAAGTAAGCATTTCCGTTCCGGAATGCTGCGCAAACAGCTATTAGCAGTCAGCTTATCCTTTCCTGCGGAATGCGGAGCTAACGGAATGCTACGCAAACAGTTTTTTAATAAACGATGTAGCTTGATAGACTTTTAAAGTTAACTAATCGACTTTTACAGTAACTTTTAATTCTTTGAAATTTCTAAATTACTTTTTCATCTTTTAAAGGTAATGAAGCTGTTAACGTAGTTACGACCCAGGAGGCTAGCTGACCCCTGAATGCTTACAGTAAAACAGAGATTAAACGTAAATTTTATTTGGATTAAAAACTATGAATAATCTAAAATATGAAGCTCAATTTGCCGTTTGTATTAATAATAAAGATTATCCTGCTTCTTTGGAGTTACATAAAATTTATGTGGTTTTAACTGATGAAGATGCAAGAAAAGATGGCGATTTAAGAATAGTTGATGAAAGTAGAGAAGATTATCTTTATCCTGCTGATTATTTTGTAATAATTGAATTGCCAAAAATTGTTCAAGATTCTGTTTTAGCTATTGTTTAATTAAGTTATTACTAGAAGGCGAATAATTATGGATGAACAAAATCAACAAGCAGATCTTAATTTAATTGAAATAACTTAAAGCGTAGGTTGGGTTGAGGAACGAAACCCAACAATACCTTATTATATCAAATTGGCTTGCTTCGGAGTGCTATAAGAAACCGGGTTTGTCAGAGAAAGATGTAAGTATGGTAAGGCATTTCATACAAACCCGGTTTCTGTGCTTTAGACATCTCCAAAAATAAAAATATTTTATTTTCCCTATTCCCTCTTTGATGGAGATGTCTATTATTGTTTGGTTTCACTTTGTTCTACCCAACCTACATTAATTTCAGGAAATTATTTTATATAGTTTGAAACTATTGATAACATTCTTTTTTCAAATTGGTTTGATCTGAAAAGCACCGATCATAAAACTTGTTATGATAAAAATTAGCAAACACATAATCAAAAAATATTAGACAAAAATGGCAGCAAACCACACCCGAAAATTTATTCTCGGTTTTGCACTGTTGTGCTTAACTGCTCGATCGCTTCCTTACCTTTTTCCGATTCGCTCCCAAGACATAACTCAACATCAACAAACTTTGAAATTTACTGACCGTAATGCTCTTCCCCTGGGAACTATCCTCACCCGCGACCAAGAAAATACTGTTGTCGTACCCCTAGATAAAATTTCACCTCTATTTATCAACGCTATTATCGCTGCGGAAGATAAAAGATATTATCAACATGGCGCTCTAGACATGAAAGCAATAGGGCGATCGCTCCTAGAAGCTATCCAAGCAAGACAAATAGTTAGTGGTGCTTCTACTATTACGATGCAACTTGCTCGAATGTTGGAACCGACACCGCGCACTTTCGGCAACAAGGTTCGAGAAATTTGGTTATCTTGGCGACTGACAGCAGGTATGAACAAAAATCAAATCCTGGAAGCATATATCAACCGCTTACCAATGGGAGGAAACATCTATGGTGTAGAAGCAGCATCCCGTAGCTATTTTGGCATCTCCGCTACCGACCTCAACCTCGCTCAAGCAACCATTCTTGCTGCTTTACCCAACGACCCGACTGACCTCAACCCCTATTACCACTGGAATATTCTCAAAAAACGTCAAAAGTATGTTCTCAAACGCATGGTTGAAGATAACTATATTACCCAAACTCAAGCGGAAAAGACCTTTGCTGAAGAAATAACTTTACAACCAGAAAATCAAGGTATTATTGCTGCGCCACATTTCCTTTTTTGGTTATCTGAAAATCTATCTACTAATTTCAACCTCGCCTTTAAGAGCGAGGTATTTCCCACAGCTACCCCTACAGTTATTCGCACTACTATCGACCGACCTTTACAACAATTTTTCACTGCTCAAGTACGACAAATAATTAAAAATCTGGAGTCTTATAATGTCAATCATGCTGCTGCTATTGTTATTGATAATCACAGTGGAGAAGTATTAGCTTATGTGGGTTCTCCTAATTATTTTGATTATCAAAAAATGGGTAGTAATGATGGAGTACAAGCATTGCGTCAACCTGGTTCGACTTTGAAGCCTTTTTTATATCAATTAGCATTAGAAAATCGAGTAATTAATCCCAATACAGTTTTGGCAGATGTACCTACATATTATGCAATTCCCGGCGCTCAACTTTATAGTCCTACTAACTATAATGAAGGTAGATTTTTAGGACCTGTTATTGTCAGGGTTGCTTTGGCAAATTCTTTGAATATTCCGGCAGTACGAGTATTAGAAAAAGTTGGAGTAGAGAATTTTTTAAACCGTCTACATCAATTAGGTTTTACACATTTACAAGCATCCCCAGAATATTATGGTTTAGGTTTAAGTCTAGGAAGTGGAGAAGTTAGTTTATGGGAATTGGCAAAAGCTTATTTAATAATGGCAAGACAAGGAGAAGTTATCCCTATTGTTACGACAATTCCTGCTCAAACATCTCCAATTTTTGAGGAGAAAATTAACCAAGATACTCCACAGACAAAAAACAAAGATATCA
>NZ_JAAHGT010000764.1 GCF_010672385.1 Okeania sp. SIO2F4 | reverse complement strand
AAAGCTTCGAAGTGCGCGTAGCGTCCCGGAGGGAACGGAGACCTAGCCATCCCATCCTAACGGACTGCTCCGCTTGCCGACCGCTGTCTTGGTCGATTGGAGGCAAGCGTTCGCGTAGCGTCCCGGAGGGAACGGAGACCTCGGCATCCCATCCTTCGGAATGCTCCGCTTGCCGACCGCTGTCTTGGTCGATTGGAGGCAAGCGTTCGCGTAGCGTCCCGGAGGGAACGGAGACCTCGGCATCCCTCGACCGCTTTTTTCTCCACGGCGAGTGAGAGGCTTTATACCTTTATTTTTCGGTAAATAATAGTTATATATATATAGTGATTCCCATATCAATAAGGTATAGTATTTTTTTCTATTCCCTATTTCCTATTCCCTAAAATCCAAAACTTGTGTATCTCTACAAGGGTTATAATTCCTATATTTTTATCGACTCTATAACTTTTTTTATATACTATACATGAAAAAATAATATTACAAATAGTAAGCTAGGATCGTCAAACTTCTGGTAACATGAATATTTGAAGATTTAGTGAATACCTAAAACCTACCACCTAATAACTAAAAATTATTTCTGGC
The DNA here is from genome assembly GCF_010672385.1 of Okeania sp. SIO2F4. GTDB lineage: Bacteria > Cyanobacteriota > Cyanobacteriia > Cyanobacteriales > Microcoleaceae > Trichodesmium. The sequence continues at coordinate 4,212 of NZ_JAAHGT010000764.1, read as the reverse complement.
AAACATTTATCAAACTGGTATAAAAAAAATGGAAATGATTAAATTAATTATAGATATCGCTCAATATTGTACTCTGAAAAATATTTATTGCTACTGAAGGATGCTAGTTGCGAGTCCGATTAAATTCAGGCGAAAAAGCAAATTAAGAACTTTAGCTATATCTGAAAAAATTGAAGGTAGTAGCAAACAATTAGTGAATTTTGCAGTTTACTTCCTAGCCTTAAAAAGGATATAAGAATTCAGATAACTACTTTGATAATAATCTCAAAGTTACTTTCTAAAAACAGGAATAAAACTTAAAAATTTCAATAAAAATATAACAAATTGTTGATTTTGGAGCGAAAAATATCCGAAAATGAATCTAGATAAAGAACTAGACAAAACAATATCAAGCTTTGCAGATATTCAAGCAGAACTTAACATCTGTAACGCTAAAGATGCTTTACAAAACATCGTAACCAATCTGGATTTAACTCCTGAAGAAAGAGCAGGATTAGACTCAGAAATTTCCGGGCTAGAATCAATGTTAGAAAAGTTAGAAAAAGCTGCTGTTTATATTGCTGTATTTGGCATGGTAGGCAGAGGTAAATCTTCACTTCTCAATGCTTTACTAGGAGAAAAAGTATTTGAAACAGGTCCAATTCATGGTGTTACCAAAACTACAAAAATTAAACAATGGGAATTAGGAAGAGAAAATTTAACAGAAATAGAATCATCATCTACAAATTCTTTAACTTCCTACAGAATATCTCAAGTTGAACTGATTGATACTCCTGGTATAGATGAAGTAGACGGAGAAACTAGGGAATTAATAGCCCGACAGGTAGCAAAACAGGCAGATTTACTCTTATTTGCAGTAGCAGGAGATATTACCCAAGTCGAATATGAAGCTCTTTCTTACTTACGAGATGCTGGTAAACCAATTTTGCTGGTGTTTAACAAAATAGACCAATACCCAGAAGCAGATAGATTAGCTATATATAATAAAATTCGTGATGAACGAGTCCGTGAATTACTCTCACCAAATGAAATAGTTATGGCCGCAGCTTCTCCACTAATGGCTAAAGCAGTGCAACGTTCTGATGGTAGTCTTAGAGTAGAGATGGTGCGAGGAGAACCTCAAGTAGAAGATTTAAAGCTGAAAATATTAGAAATTTTAGATCGAGAAGGTAAATCTTTGGTAGCCCTCAATAGTATGCTCTATGCTGATAATGTTAATGAGCAGTTAGTACGCCGGAAAATCGAAATTCGCTCTCAAAGCGCAGATCGGGTCATTTGGAAGGGAGTAATGACTAAAGCAATGGCGATCGCTCTTAACCCTGTAACTGTAGTAGATATTCTCAGTGGGGCAATAATTGATGTAGCTATGATATTGACTTTATCCAAGTTGTATGGTATCAGGATGAGTCAAAGCGGAGCAGTAGATTTATTACAAAAGATAGCTATTAGTATGGGTGGTATAACCGCAAGTGAATTAGTAGCAAATCTGGGATTAAGTTCTTTGAAAGGATTATTGGGTTTAGCTGCACCTGTTACTGGAGGATTGTCTTTAGCACCCTATTTGTCTGTCGCAGTGACTCAAGCAGCAGTGGGAGGTTTATCATCTTATGGAATTGGGCAAATAACCAAAACTTATCTTGCTAATGGCGCATCTTGGGGAGAGGAAGGTCCGAAAGCTGTGGTGAGTAATATTTTGGCATCTTTGGATGAAAATTCGATTATGGGTCGGATTAAAGATGAGTTAATTAATAAGTTAAAAATCAAAGATTTCACTTTGGAAAAAGGCAACAGGCAAGACTAAGTTAGAAGGATTTGTAATTAATTTTGCCTAGTTATTTAACAATCAATAATAACAAAGCAAGTAAAAAAATATTACTTCAGAGTAGTTGAATAATTTATTGCTTCGGAAGATTAGTAATTTAGAGTAAGTTGATCATAGATTATTGACTAAGGAGAACTCTGATTCTATTTATTCTGGAAATTTGAGGTGAGTTTCTACAAAATTTTTCATAAAAAGGGGTATTGATAGATAAGGTATGTTTTAGTATCAACTTTTATATATCCCTTATATGATTAAGGTTTCATAATCGAAATGTTAGCTGTGAAACTCAATTGACCTAAATTTTGCATAACCTGAAGCAGCGTTAGAAATATTAAAAATTTGACTCTCTTGTAACATAGGCTAAAACTATTAGACTCGGAAACATGACAAATGAACAATCAAGCTAAATCAATCACTCAAAACTCTAAGAACATCAGCCAAAATAAATCAAATACACAAAAAAGCAATGCAGGTTTAGTGGAATTAGAGCTAGAGGACTTGGATAAAGTAGTTGGGGGTAAACTCGAGAGTGGAGACCTTTGAAATCTAATTCAATCACTCAAAAATTTAAGAACATGAGCCAAAATAAATCAAATACACAAGAAAGTCATGTAGATTTAGTGGAATTACAACTAGAGGACTTGGACAAAGTAGCTGGTGGTGTATTACTTGATGAACCTACTGTTGGTCTGGATCTTTAACAGCTACAACTTGAATCGAAATAATCCCTCGTACTATCAAGGAGAGAAATATGAAGAAAAGTCATTCCAAAACAAAACAACAAAGTACAAAGGTTAATGAAACTCAAAGCAATAAAACAGACAAAAGCTGGATAGAATTGCAGGAACATGAGATGGAGGATATTGTAGGAGGTCTGACTGACCTAGGTGGAGCTCCATGGATAGATCCAGGTGGCGCTCAGAATTAAGTTTTTCTTCCTCGTTAGCCATTTTCTAGTATAGGTGGAAATAGAAGGTTCCCATCTACAGGTGCAGCGAGTCAGATAAATGGGTCTAAAACCTTGATTATTTGGTAATACTTCAATATAGTTGCCTATCAGACGAAAATTCATCTGATAGGCAATTTTTTAGTAATCCTCAATTGGTTCAATACTCAAGGCATTTTTGGCAAATTTTTTACAACTACTTTAAGCGATCGCTTTACTCTCTGACTAAAAATCCCAACTCCCCGCTTCGTAATAGAGATTTTTAATCAGTTTTATTCAAAGGAATGTAGTCAAAAAGACATAAAAAATTCAAGAAAAAAACATTCAGAAGTCATCCAACAAACAGGAGCGACTAATCACCTTAAAAACACCTTTTTTTTACAGACATTAAAATCATCCTTGCGTCTATTGTCACTAATTATTTTCTCAGCCAACTATTATCAAGCTCCCAATTTACTATCCGTAAATTTTCAGTTAGCTCAATCATGATAGTTATCAAGATAAAGAACTAAACAAATTAATTCAAAAAAAAACAAGGAGCAAGACAAATGGTTTTAATGACTTCCCCATCTATCAAAGAAAATTTTTGGCAAGCTATCGACACCTCAAAGTTCTCTGGCAACCCCGCAGAAGATCCCAGACTTCAAAGTTTACAAAATATTTCTCTCCCGGAATTAATTCAAGTTTTAGAACAATATTCTTATGTGACTAAAATTCATTCTCAAAGCTTAAACTATGTGTGTAATGTCATTACACCAGGTAAATTAAAAGTTCTTTTAGATGAAATTCATTTTGAAGAAACTGGTGATGGAAACCCTGATGATTCTCACTATAATTTACTGAAAAAATTCTTGTTTGGCTTGAATGAAAGTTTTGGTGGAACCATGCTCGCCAATACAATTAATCCACGAGTTGATGCCCTAATTGAAAATTATGAGAATGATTTAAAAAGCCATCCAGCTCACGTTGCGATTGGTATGGCAGGTATGGGTACTGAATGTATTTGTGGTCCAATATTAGAAGAAATTTGGGCACAAATTCAAGGACGCAAAGACTTAGAAGATGTATTGCCTCAATTAAACTTAGAATTTTGGCATATTCATACTGGAGAGATAGATCATTCCCATGCGGTGAGAATGCGTAATGCCATAGATGGGGAAGTAGGAGATAGTGAAGAGTCTGCTACTCAAATTCTACAAGGTTATCAGTTGTCTGTGAATTTTTGGGATGATTTATTAAATATTTTTGTGACTCTTTGAAAGTGGTAAAAGACATGTGGAGGTAGTCAGAAAAATACCTCCGCCCACTCTCAGCTAGATGTAAATATGGTGATTATTGAAGTAGCAGTCAGCACTCAGCTAGCCTCTTTCAGAGGAGCTGCCTCTTACAGAGGAGCTTCGCTAACGCTAACAGCAGTCAGCTTATTCAAGGTGTATAATGGGGG
>NZ_JAAHGT010000763.1 GCF_010672385.1 Okeania sp. SIO2F4 | reverse complement strand
AATTGTTTACGAGTTCTCTAGACATAGGCGTGAAAAAGATATAGATTTTTTGAGGCTAGTAGGGAACACTTAACTGGGAACACTTAACTGGGAACAGGGAATATATTTTCACGAAAAAGATACGAAAAATGATTTTGGAGAGTTAATTTGACAACTCTAGCTTGTCTTAAATAAAGAGCAATTTTATTTTCTGGAGAGGTCTTCTCAACAGTTGTAATTGATATCTGTAAGGTCTCAGATATTATTTTATCGATTTTACCTTCACTAGCCATTAGTAACCTGTGCGCTCTACGAATTGTTCTGGCAGTACTTGAACCTTTTTTGAGCATATCCACTAGTTCTTGTTTTTGTTCTGTTGAAAGATGAACTTTATGCTTCATAATGATTACACCCTGCGATCGCGGTCTTATCGTGAACTTTTAAGTCCACATCGCCCTTATTATAGGATAAAAACCATCAGAATTAATGGGACGGACCACTAGTAATCTACTCATAGGATGGGTAGGGCAAAATGGAATATGTAGATAGTGCTGGAGCTAAATCAGCCTATGCAATGTCCAGAGTGTGCTAGTAAATATATCCGCAAAAATAGAGAGAATAATTTTTACTTATTTTTATTAGTCCTTCGGTGAAGGTAGAAGGCAGAGGACAGGAAGGACGAAAAAAGCTTTTTTAGCTGGCCTGGGCTTGAGTGGCTTGAAGACTCCCAGCAAGCAAAATATTGGATTTACTGCTTAATGAGTGTTTTGCTGAAATTGACAGTTAATTTTTCTCTATACCTCACTTTAATTGACTAATCAAGAAATTTAGTAACCTATTTTACAAAAATTAAATTTTCTTCAGGGTAGTTGCTAAATTTTTGCAACAGAGTTATAATTCATTCAGTAGCTACTTATCTAGCAAAAAAAAATTTGACAGAGAGGGTAGGTTGATCTCTCTGCCACTCAATATTCTTGTATTTTCTTCCTCATGAAAGTTTAACAGGCAAAATCTTACTAATCTAATTTGCGATTTTTGCTTGCTAAATCTACCAAAATCAAGGTTTTTGCTAGTTTAAATGATTACATTACAAACAAAAATTCAGGTGTTGCATCTACTTGCTAATTCTATGTTGATAATTTTCCAGAAAGTAAGATTGTCAAGTTGAATAGTTAACCTAGTTCAATACTACTAATGTATCTGGAGCCAGGAAATGGTCTAAATGATATGCCCGCTCTTCAGTTTTGAGTAAAATTTGTTCATAGAGGTAGCGAGTAGCTCGATCGCCTAAGCTTTCAGCTTGTCCAGCTAAACGACGTAGTAGTTTGATTACTTCTTGTTCTGCAGCTAGATCGTGTTCGATCATGGTGCGACAGTTAAAACCTCCATCTGGTTCAGGAGTAAAGCAGCATAACTCAGCCAACTTACTAAAGCTGGCAACAGGAATGCCACCTAAACCATTTAGACGTTCTGCTAAATCATGGACATGGTCTTCTACTTCTCCATAACTTTCTTGAAAGAACTCATGTACAGAGTAAAACTCAGCTCCTTCTACAACAAAATGATGTTTTTGATATTGGATATATAAAGCTTGAAAACTGGCCAAAGCAGCGTTCATACCTTCACATACTGGTGTAGTAACCTGTTTTTCTAATCCAATTGGATTATCCTTAACTTCACCAAATGCTTGTACTGGAGTAGCTGTAGTCATATTATTTATACCTCTGTCAATTAACTTAGTTTATTGGTAGTTATCTAGCTTTTTTATTGCTAGCAGTTTTTAGTCTACCACAGTTAAGAGAAGAGTCAACCTGAGCTAGGATAGCAGATAAAAGATATTATGAGTTAGCAATTTTTTTTCTGAAAACTATTGAGAAAAGTTAGCATCTACTGTATATTCAAAAATAGAGACTTACTGGTGGAAACATCTAGAAGTGCCAGAGAACTTAGAGATAAATTTAGTGCTAATATATTGCAATTGTAAAAAAATGAGTACATTTAACCAGAGGCCAGACACCTGTGAAATTTTACAAGTAAGTTGTGTAGATAGATGGCTAGTCTATAAACGCTTACAAGAGTTAGATATTGATTGTTGGTGTGAAGCACAAAAGCCATTGCAGGTAAATCTAAAAAACACAAATGAAGCTAACCAACTAGAAAGTGTCTTAAAACAATTCACAGCTAATCGTCACGAATTGGTGCAATTGTTACAAAGTTGTTGGGAGGTTACCTAATATGCTGATTAATACCATGAATTAGATAGGGACAAAAGTAATGTATTTATCTGTAGAGATACAAAACTTTTACCTAAGTCATTAAACCTATCCCAAGCCACACAGATAACCATTAGTAAGCAAAAGCAACCAACAATGTCTAAATCTAAGAAGCATCAGAAAAAATTTAGTCTGGAAGGAAAAGTCCAAGAAGTTACCATCAAAGATGACTATAAACTGAAATATGTTCATGTACAGACAACAGCAGGAAATAGTTATGTTGTCAAAGTAGCCAAACGTTTACGACGGAATTTTTCATCAGTATTAAAACCAGGTTTAGGGGTGAAAATGACTGGTGAAATGACAGTCTGTCAAAAAACTGGTGAAGAAGGATTGAAAGCTTTTAACATTATACCAGATTTTAGCAATAATTCAACAACACCATGCCAAAATCATACTGTGGAATTAATTGGTAATTCATCTAGCCCACTAATAGAGCTAAAATTGCCAGAAACTGAGCATATTTGTAGTAAATCTCAAAAAGTAACTGGAGGTAATGCTAAATGTGCAGGTAAAAAAGCTCAGATTTTGGTATGTCAAAAATCTGATTGTCAAAAACGAGGTGCAGGCAAAGTTTGTCAAGCATTATCTGAAGCACTTATCGATCGGGGCTTACAAGACCAGGTGACAATCAAGAAAACGGGATGCCTGAAAAAGTGCAAAGCAGGACCAAACATGGTAATTATGCCGAACAAAGCTAAATATAGTCGGATTAGTTCAGCAGAAATTCCCGAAGTTATTGAAAAACACTTTGCCTTAGAAGCATAACACAAGAGTTTTCAAATTTATGGTAGTTTTCTTTAATTCCAATCTCTATTATTGGGGATTGGAAATATTCTGATGTATACTTATAGGTAAGAATCAGGATAGTATAGTGGTCTGTCAAGATTCAATTTTTGGGTAGCTAGAGAAAAAATTTGCATTTTCAAGTGGCCAAGAAACTTTGATCGAGATATGAAATTGTTGCTCACAAAAACTGAAATATCAAAGGACGAGCTAGTAACCAGATTGGGTAAATCAATCAGTTATATCGCCAGGGGTCAATATCCTTTCTATTTTCACTGTCAAAGCTGTTAGCGTTTCGGCTGTCGCCGACATGAAAAGCGTTAGCGAGAGCTACCGTAGCAAGAGGCAGCTCCTCTGCAAGAGGCAGCTCCTTTGAAAAAGGCAAATGCTGGCCATAAAATGGTAGCTGTGAATCAAAATGGCATAACGCCAAGATTCCTCAAATTTTCGTGGGTCAGCTCCCAAAAAACTATCAGACAGAATTCATTCTTATCCTCCGGAGCAACATTGTGATGTGTCACGATCAAAATGCAGCTAGAAATATAAAACACAGTATTGTAGAGCATTCCGTTCTGAGAGCTTTGTGAAGTCCAACGGGATACTGGGACTACGAAGTGAGAAGCTCTCGCTATAATGTAAAGTTAGCGTGGGAGTATGTCACGGAAACTACTAAGTTAATAGTTAAAAGGAAACTGAAAAAGTGTCACAAACCAAGCCAACTATTTTAGTGAGTGGGGGAGCAGGATATATTGGCTCTCATGCAGTTCAAGCTTTACAAAATACAGGTTATGATGTAGTAATTTTGGATAACCTCGTCTATGGACATCGGGACATTGTAGAAAATGTCCTGAAAGTAGAAATGATTGTTGGGGATACCAGCGATCGCTCCTTATTAGATAAAATTTTTGCTACTCACAATATTGCGGCAGTGATGCACTTTGCTGCATATATTTTTGTAGGCGAATCAGTCAAAGACCCTCAAAAATATTACCACAATAATGTGGTAGGAACCCTAACATTATTGGAAGCAATGTTGGCAGCATCGGTGAAAAAATTTGTCTTCTCTTCGACTGCTGCTATATATGGGGAACCGCAAACCAGTCCTATTCCTGAAGAGCATCCGAAAAATCCGATTAATCCTTATGGAGCTAGTAAGCGGATGGTAGAACAAATACTGGCAGACTTTGAGGTTGCTTATGATTTTAAGTCGGTTTGTTTTCGCTATTTTAATGCAGCGGGCGCCCATCCTAATGGTTTGACTGGAGAAGATCATAATCCGGAAACTCATCTAATTCCGCTAGTATTATTTGCAGCATTGGGTAAGCGAGACTCGATATCAATTTTTGGTACAGACTATGATACTCCTGATGGTACTTGTATTCGCGATTATATTCATGTTTGTGATTTAGCAGATGCTCATGTTTTGGGATTAGAATATTTATTGAATGGTGGTGACAGCGATATCTTTAATTTAGGGAATGGTAATGGGTTTTCCGTTAGGGAAGTGATAGAGACTGTCAAGCAAGTAACTGGGAGAGAATTTAGAGTAGAGGAGCGCGATCGCCGACCAGGAGATGCACCTATTTTGGTAGGGAGTAGTGAGAAAGCAAGGAGAGTATTAACGATGATGGCTAGCATCTCGCCGGTGAGCGGTACAGCGTGATCCTCGCCGGATTTCATCCGTACCGCCGGGCAGGTCCATAGCCGCTCTTCCGCGTCGATTTCATCCCAGCGCATCCCCAGAACCTCGCCAGTGC
>NZ_JAAHGT010000762.1 GCF_010672385.1 Okeania sp. SIO2F4 | reverse complement strand
ATTTTTGTCTATATTTGAAAATACTTTTCTGGTGCGTCATCCTGCTAAAATGCTCCCATCACTTTACGATAAGTGGCCTGATTTCACTTTAGAAGAAACCGCTTATGCTGAACTATACAAACTCTTAGAAATAGCTAATGAATTCAGTGTAAAAATTCCAGTGGTAATTGACTCAGACGATCTAGTACAAAAGCCTGAAGCAACAGTTAAAGCCTACTGCGATGCTGTTAGTATACCGTTCATTAGAGAATCCTTAGAATGGGAACCGAAATTCCGCCCTGAACTTAATAACTTTTTGGAGGATGTAACTTGGCTCACTAACGCAATGTCTAGCAGTGGATTCAAGGAGCAAAAGACAAACAACTATGTGGCAGTGGAAGATAATGAACACTTACAACGTGCTTATGAATTTTCTTTACCTTATTACGAGAAGCTTTGCGAACATAAGCTTCTTATTGCTGAAAGTTGATGGTGGAGTTAACGAACATTAGAGCAACTAAGGATTGCAGCAGTTTGAATAATCAAACTGAAGCATTGCTTTAACCATTAACAAACACCAAAAGTAATACCTAAGTCCTTCAACCAGCGACGATAGGCAATTGAAGCTCGATCGCAATTAGCATGTACTTCTGGGAACCAGTTAGTATTTGTTTTGCTTGGAGATAACAACGGCAAACATACTGGACGTTGGGATTCTAGAATTTTAGCATCTTCAACCCAAAGCTTATCCTGAAATGCTTGTAAATCTGACTCCAAAACTTGATGATCATAATTCATGGCAACCACTCCCCAAGCTAAACTCTCGTTCTCCTCAATGGGAGTTACTGTAAATATAAGAGTGTACCTTCCCTGAGGTGACTCTTTAACTTGATAGAGGCTCAAGGGACGACAGATTTTTTGTGACCACTTGACCTTACCACCAGTACCGGAACCGTCACAATCTGGCTGCCAGAGGAGAATTGTCCCAATGGTAATACCTTCTGTGCCTATTTCCACTTCGTAATCTTCAATTTCCGCGTTTTCTGGAGAACCGAGACTCCCTTCATGGGCAAAAGAGAAATGGGATACATCGAATGCATTCTCAATCACACGAAATCCATTAGCATGGCAGTGATACGGACCGAAAAACAACTTACGGTAGCTTAAATCATTCCATTCTGGAAGTGAAGGTAAATCTTGCGAAGGTTCTCCCAAACACACCCACACTAAGCCGTAGCGTTCTTGACATTGGTAAGTTTTTACTCGCGCATTTGTTGGTGGCTTTTGCTTGGGGTTAGCTGGAATATGCACGCACTTCCCCGCTAGCTCAAACTGCCAGCCATGATACCCACAAATGACAGTATCATCAATCACCTTTCCTAGGGAAATACGGGCACCTCTATGGGGACAGCGATCTTGCCAAACTTGGATTGTGGATTTAGCATCTTTACTGCGCCACAACACTAAGTCCTCTCCCAATAGGCGAACTCGCTTTAGAGTATTGTCTTGACACTCTTGGACTGTTGCCACAACGTGCCAATCATTTAACATGATTTTGTCAGCTACTACCATAATTAATTTCTACTCGTAGAATCAAAAGCTATACTCATTTCTTCTCCAATTCCTGACATTCTTCTTTATCACAGCCATTCTGGGAGAGCCACAAGATTTTTATAAATCAATAAATTGTCATTGTAGCTCAGACAAATTAGGAAGTTTTCGTCATATTTCTCCGTGTATTACTGTTTTAAAAACATCATCGTGTTTGATAAATTTTTGATTTAAAAATACTGATTTATCGAGATTATTTAAAATTGCTGAATCATGCAATTTGATAAGTGGTTGATAAGGATATATTTGCTGAGTTGCTTCAGAAACTGGCTGGTTTTCAACTGCATTATAGTGAGAAACTAAATTATGACGAACATCATCGGAATTATTTTCTAATGAGCGATGTATGGTGTTAGCATCCATAAACAAAATGTCCCCCGGTTCCATTTCACAAGATACAAGCTCTAGTTTCTCTTCAATTTTCTCGATCCTTTTGGATTCACAAAATAGCCCTTCACCAATAAGAACATGATCGATTCGCCCCAGCAAATGTGATTTTTTAAGTACTTGAATACAACCATTTTTCTTGGTATTTTGATCGATAGCGATAAATGAGCTTACAAAATAAGGAAATAAACAATCCATAGAATACCAAGATCCATATCCCGAATGCCATTCGATTCTTGCTTGAGAATGAGCTTCTTTTTTGACTATTTTTGAATAAAAGTGGTAAGCTCTCTTACTTCCCATCAAAATTTCAACTGCATCTACCATTCGAGCTAAACGGGGAATAATTCCCAGCAGAGAATCACCAAGTTCTGTCCAATAAGTGAGTTTGTTGGCATTGCCATTTTTATCAAGATATTGTACGATTTCTCCTCCCAGACTTACATTGTTGTTACAAGCTCTTTGGACTGGCTCAATTTCCTCAAAGCTAAAAAATCTTGGCACAATTACAAATCCATCTTCGTGATATTGAGCAATTTGCTCTTTGGATAATGGGCGGATTGTATTTACACCTATTGTTGCTTGATTATCTATTGGACTAACCATGTTGTTCTCCTGTTACAAGTACTACTTTTCCAAAAAAATCTTTAGTCTTGAAAAATTGTTGTGCCTCTTTAATTTCATCTAATCGAAACACTTTAGCAACCAAAGGTTTTAACCGACATGCTTCAATGTATGTCACTAACCTTTTAACTACTTCAGATTCTATGCGCGTCGAGCCAATAATCTCTAAGTCTTTGTAAATCAAATCCCGCAAATCGAGAGCAACCATTGGATTACTGATTGCTCCACAGGAAACATATCGTCCTCTTAGTGCCAGAGCTTTAATCATCAAATTAAAATAAAAGTCTCCCACAACATCCAAAGCCACAGTAATTTTATGTCGAGCTAAATTAGCAGCTAATTGGTCATCTCGCCGATAAACATAATCAGCACCTAAATCTTCAGCAAAAGTTTCCTTATTAGCTCCCACAATCGCAATAACTTTTGCCCTTCTAATTTTGCTTAATTGAATCAAAGCACTCCCTACACCACCAGAAGCTCCCATAATTATAACTGTGTCTGCTGCTGTAATTCGTCCTTTGGTTAACATATTTTCTGCTGTGGAATAGCAAGAAGGAAAAGTTGCTAGTTCAATATCGGAAAGTGGGGAATTAATCGGATAAACGTTACTAGCGGCAACTACGACATATTCGGCAAAACCACCATCTAATTCACTGCCAATATATTGATAGTCGTCTAATTTTTCATCCCGAATCCAACCGTCAACAATCACCCGTTTATGCAAAATTTGCGGTTCTACATCCGACCCTATTGCCACAACTTGACCGACAATATCAGTACCTTGGATTCTGGGAAACTCGGTCCCCTGTTGCGTCCAGCAAGCTGTATGATTAGGGCTATTTTCCTTTTGATCTTGCAGAATAGCTTGAAAATTATCCTCCGCAGCATACCAACCTGTGCGAGTATTGATATCTGTATTATTTACTGAACAAGCACTTACTTTAATTAATACTTCTCCCTGTTTCGGGACTGGTTTAGGAACTTGGGTATAGACCAGTTTTTCTGGTCCACCAAATCCCGTAAGAATAACCGCATTCATTAAATCAGTCATTTTTTATCTATTTACCCAATTTAGCCCGAACTTTCATCAAAATTTCTCCCAAATGATTTTTTCCACTCCCGTCTTGACCACATCCCCAATAATAGTCGTAAGGGGCATCTTCTATTATCAGTTCATCTCCCGTATCCAGAAGTATTTGCCCAATATCTTGATGAGTTTGAAACTTACAAACCAAACCTCGCTCCATCACATCCTCTTTAATTTCCTCCCAGTCTTTGCGGAGGGGACGACTACGCTCTCGTCCCATTTTAGCAGCATCTGCGGGAGTTTTTGCCAATCTAATTTCTTCCAGATGCTGAGTCCCCACAAATTTTTGGGCTTGGAAATAATGCTCTGAAGTTGGCCACCAGAGTCCATCAAGTTCAAAACCGTGGGGGGAAAAGTTGGAAAAACAACCATAAGGTTGTTCTGTTTCATCATAAAAGTAAATAGTCATTTCAGTTATCGGTTATCATATCAAATCCGGATAATTACTATACCTAAGTCCGCAGCGACTTACACTCTATGGAAGGAAGCAATCTCAAGGATTGAGGAGATTGCTTCCTATCGTCGCAATGACAAACTGTTCAAACGGAAGTGTAAAATCCCCCATTGCATATATCCTTGTTCGTAACGTTCGATCCAAGGTTGAATGCTATTTAAAGTTTTATCGACAAATTCCGTTGAAGTCAATTTTACTACTTCATTGTACCTTTTTTGTACTTCTTCCCCAAAACGTCGATAATGAATGGGCACATTTTGGGAAAGGTCAATAAAATGTAATTCCTCAAAACCTAACTCTTTTGCCGTCTGACTGTAAAAAAGGTAAGACCCCATATCACTAATTCCCAGACGGTCAAAAGCAGGTTGCAATACTCCTGGGGGACAAGTTTCGCTTTGCATGGGGTCGGTAAAAATAAATTCGCCCCCTGGTTTTAATATTCTCTTGATTTCTTGGAAAACTAGACGGCGATCGCCACTATGCAGAATTGCATCCTGAGACCAAACAATATCAAAGGAGTTGTCTCGATAGGGAATATTCTCGAAACTTCCTTGAGTCACTTTTACCAAGCGGTCTAAGTTTTGTTCTTGGTTAAGTTCGCTATTACGTTGATTTTGCAACTCACTTAAATTGAGGCAGCAGACAGAACAACCA
>NZ_JAAHGT010000761.1 GCF_010672385.1 Okeania sp. SIO2F4 | reverse complement strand
TTTGATTTTGAATATATTGTTTAAGAACTTCAAGTGGCGCTCCTCCAACAGAAGCCACAAAATATGAAGGACTCCAAAGCGCTGTCTTGTGTGGTTTTTTATATCCTGCTGCTCCATATAATCTACTAGGGTTTTGGGAGCAATTCCGTAATTCAGTAGAATATGTTTATTACTAGGAGATTTTAAATGGTCACAGGAATACCTAAAAGCTATACTCGTTCTACCCTCCAGAAAATGCAGGAGAGTAGGGCAAAACTCAAGCTACAACAAGGATTACTATCAACAGATAATCCTGATGAACTGCCTAATTTTGAGGTGTGGAGATATACGAGTAGCGATCGCCTCGACGCGCCTTATGGGAAGAACCCTCGGTATCTTACAGGTACTCCTCAGCTTGTAGCAGTCCAGGCTTCTGCTATCAAAGCGCTGCATGATGAACTATCTTTGAGGTTGGGATATGCTGTTACCTTTGAAGAGTGGTTTGAGGAGTGGCAAAAAGGTTTCCCGACTTTGATTAATCGACCAGCAAGCGACCCAACACTTAAAACTAATTATCCCATTCGCGATACTGGCGATCGGACTGGGTGGCGAACTGACCCTGAATCGCGACCAGAATATAGCGAGTGGGGGTTGCCTAAAGGTAATCGTAAGTTTAGAGTTGTTGAGTATTTTCCTCAAGGAAGATCAAATCCCACTAATTCTATTTTGCTTAGTGGGAATGATTCCATGATGATCAGTCAACTTCTTAATTATGAGTGGAGCGGAAAAACAGTTGCTACACAGGCTGTGGCCAAAACTTACATCCCACCAGATAGAATCATCCGACGAAACCAACCAAGAATATATTTAATGTTTTTGGAAAACATGGCAGATGTAGAGCCAGGCTATTCTCCTGTTACTGGTGAAATAGGGTTTAGGCTTATGGACAAAACGGATAACCCAGAACTACCACTGCCTAAAATCACAAAGGCTGACCTTGTTCAACTAGCCACCAAAATAAAATCTTTATTTTGGGATAACGGTAGCTATGTATGGAAAAAAGGAAAAAATGTGTATTGTTACCACGATTGGGCAAAAGGTTATCAACTTCAATTGTTGTGTAGAAACAAGACCGCTGCTACAGAAATAGTCAATAAAGTTCTCGTTATTCAAAATCATGCGTATAACTCTTTGTATTTCAAAAGTAGTTTGCCAGAAGAGCCAGAAAAGAACTACCCTACCATTCCTAGAGAAATTACTGTGCTGGGAGAAAAGGTCAAGGAACCACGCTGGAGACCTATCGCAGATGTTCAATTCCAATGTGCAAAAATTTGGTTGAGCAGATGGCCGCAGTTAATTACTTTGATTGATAAAAAAGGAGCTATTTTGCCTGACCTTGTAATCCCCTAAAAAAATTGTCAGGAAGGTATACCTTTCTCCCGTAAAATCCAGCAATTTTTGACCTAAAATTGTAGTATGTAAAAAAAAACAGTTAGCCATGGCTCGGATATCAACTAAATTAGTTCGATTAAAGCGAAAACTTGCTATAGCTGAAGCTAGAGAGAACTACAAAAAAGAAACTTTGTTGGCAGCAGCAGCTTCTAACACTGTCACCCCTTACGAAGGGCGAGGAATTTTATCTACATTTTATGTGCCATCTTTTAAAGACAATGAAGTTTGCGTACAAGTCTCTTTTCCTTCTAGGTCATTGATTTTGATATTAGGCGGAACTGATCAAGCAGCGCTCGACAAAATAGGATGTTTTAAAAACCTTCCTGCCAATAAGTCACCAGTTCAACAAAAAGGTTATGCTGATAATTATTACAGCATCAGGGTGATCTATAAAGCAAACAGAGGTACGGCAAAAATAACTCCCTGGGGGTCGCGAACAATAACTTATACGAGAAAGGAGGAAGGGCAAAGCCACAGAGAGCTTCCTATTGGAGGAGATAACTTCAAAAAAATCAATCTTTTGTGGAGAACTTTGCAAACGGCAGTTCCCAACCCTCCTCTTGATTTAGAGTTGTTAAGACCAGCAGGAACGGTCTTAGATAAAGTAAAAATTACAAAATGATTAAAGATTCAAAATGGCTTGAGGAAAAAATTGCTCAAGAAGAACGAAAAATTGCAGCTTTGGAAGCTGGGCGAAATGATCCAAACGCAGTTTCTTATAATCCTCAAGGAACCCTTGTCAAAGTGCTTGTCCCGGCGTTTATGAATCCTGATGAAACTTTTTATATTGTTTCAGATAGAGAAGATACAATCAATTTTGTTTGTTCTGGCACTGGCGCTTCAGCGCTGGCTAAAATTGGATGTTTACCATATGGTACAAATGTTTCACCAGCAGGAAAAATCCCACAAAAATACAATACGAGGAGGTATCCAAGAGTATTGATAATCACAGGGGGTTCGCCTGAATATAAGATCACTAAGTGGGGAACAAGATATCTGAAGAAATATGCAAAGGGTGCTGACAAACAATCTCACCGATTGATTCCGTTTGGTCACAATCCCACAGTGGCAGCTCCTCAACCTGAAGACGTTTACGACTATTTTGTAGCGCAATTTGAAGAGGAAGGCGATTTGAACTTTTTGATATCAGGTGGTGGAAGTGCTAGCTTAATTTTAGGAAAGAATGAAGTGATAGCATCTATCAGTGGCTGATGACAGATTTGTCCAATGAAGATAATTGGGTTGACATTTACGACGACAGCAGGATTATCACAGATTATGACGCAAGCATAAATCGTTCTATCCCTAACTTTATAATACGAATCCCCTTTCTGTCAAAGTTTTTTAAGATATTTGCTAGCACTAACGGAAAGTTGACTTGGGTTTTCGGAGGATTGCTTCACTTGAGCTGGTTCGGTAGAAGAAAGGTCTCCTTTGAGGTTGGCAACAAAAAAAGTTTATCTTGATGAATGGCAATTTTGTCATTTTCCAGAAATATTTTTTTCTTCTATTTCTCATTTGGAGTTTCAAGTCCCTTATTATTTCCCTGACATCTCGATCGCAATCAAACAATATTCAGAAGACATTGCTGATTATGGTAATGAAGAGTCGGACATTACCGAACCATAGCTTTTAAGCAATTAAACTTTAGTTGTCTGTCTAAACCACTTATTAAGATAGTTGCTGACCAGTCAAATTGACTGGTCATTGCCAACAAGTTTTATTTGTAAGCTATTTTAGTCAATAATTTTGTTAATTGTCAGTAATAAAAAGCTTGGGTTGTTAGACGCCAGAACAAAGCTTTCTACATTGCCTATTGAATTGCTTGAAAAGTCTATACTTTCATTCCATTGATATTAGTGACTTTTCTATTTTTGATAAATCACATCTAACAGTTTGACTAGAACGTTGATTATAATTAAAGTTTAAACTTTGAATTATTAAGCGATGAATATAGATGATTCTCTTTCTATTTTAATATCAATTCTTTTATTGATTCTTTCTATTGTATTTATATCTGATGAAAAGCGAGATAGCTTTAAATATATTGGCCTTTTATTACTATCTATTTGTGGTATTTTCTTGTTAGAATATACAGACTATTTCGTCTTTGGTATTGTGGTTAGAATATCTGCGGTTATCTGGGCGCTTTTGTTGTTGTATTTTGAGGTCAGAGTGAGAATTTTAATCAACAATAGCAAAAACAAGTAAATGAATTTTTTCTTGGTTCAACAAACAGCAAAATTTAATAATGAATTTTATCAGTTAATAGCTTTGGTGATTGGGGCTGTTGTCACTATTTCAACTTTAGCTTTTCCTGTAATATTAAATCAAAGAGAAGAAAGTATCAAAAGTTTAAAGTCTAAAGTTTCTGATTTGGAATCTAAGAATCAAGAGCTGAAGGCTTTGAAACTTAAGCTGACAAGAATTGAGGCTATTTGTGAGACTGCTTTGGGCGCAAGCGGTTTTACGGAAAATTCTGCTAATTATTACATAAAAGTGGTAACTGATATTCAAGCAATTGTTGAGTTGAGCGAAGCAAAACAAGCTTACCAAAAGGAGCAACGCCCCAATAGTCGTAAAATTATTAGGAGAAATTAAAGATGTCTGAAGATAGTTTTTTATATTTAACCAATACACAGGAGCAAGATTATACTGGTTGTAATATTTTAAAGTTGGAATATATTAAAAATGGGGAGATTGTTGATAGTTTAAATTGTTGTTCTGGAGCGCCAGGGAGGCAATTCTTTCGCACTGGTGAAGAGTCTTTTGCTAGAAGTCTGGAACCTCTCCTCTGCCAGAGGGGCGATGGTTTATCAATGATATTGTGTGGGCTGGTGATATTGATGATTTTCAAGGGAATATTTTTCAGTCTGGAATTGGACCTGTAACGGTTCCTCTTGATTATGTGAGTCCTGGCACGACTGATAGAAGTGCGATTGAAATTCATATAGATTGGAATTATCATTATTCACCGGGAACTGCGGGGTGCATTGGGATGTATTGGATAGATCACATGAAGCAGCTAATTGAATGGTTGCGCGACAGCGACCCCCGCGACCTTTATGTTGATTGGGGGTTAGGAACTTGCCCCGTTGAAATGGAGTAACCTGTATTTAAAAATTTAATTTTTTTTCGTTTTTGTCGTAGTTACCCAGGCTTGGCTGTTTCTTGTTTGTTCTGGCCAAGGCCATTATTTTAATTGAGTAGGGATTTTCTCAAAGGAATTACAGGACTTGGTTTTTCAACTATATGCTTGCCGACCATGGCAACTTTTCTCGATCCAAAAATAGCTATACCTTTAGTTATTGTACCTTCCCTCTCAAGTAACCTCCTGGTGATGGCACAAGCTGGAAGCTCTCCGATT
>NZ_JAAHGT010000760.1 GCF_010672385.1 Okeania sp. SIO2F4 | reverse complement strand
CAACTCAAACTCTTCATACAAGTATAATGCTGCCCAAATTCTAGAAGAAGTAGGAATTAATCTTAATATTCATCCTCCTGTTGAAGAAGATAAATTTGCTTTAACATTAGCAGAACTAAACTTAGAGCTAGAACCAGAAGTTATCAATACCGTAAATGCTTTAATAGAATTATTGGATGAACATAACAATAATCGTGAAAAAGCAGCAGCTTGTTTAGAAATTATACTTACCAATCATCAAGCTTTTTCTATTTCCGAAAGTTTATTTCCTCTAATAGTAAAAAAAGTCAGCGATTGCTTTTTAGATTTATGGGAAAACAGTCTAGATAAAGCTCATGTCTTATCAGATTATCTTGAGCGAAATCCTATATGGGCTTTTTATAATATATTATGGCATTTTGCCAAGATTATGCCTTACTTAGATTTTTATCAAAATTGTGATATGTTGACAAATACTAATACTGAAAATTCAGATAAACATTGAGGTATTAGTGATTAGTCTTCACCAATAAAAATCAAAGACTAATAGATAGAGTCTGTTCATTAATTGATAATGGACAATGAATAATGGATAATTACTTCTGCTTAAAACCGCAACGGAATTGGATATAAGTAAATATCCTAGCACTTTTTTCTCTTGAAATAGAAGGCTTTAAACCTAGATTCGATCAATTATCAATTATCCATTATCAATTATCCATTGGTAAACTATTTCCTTTAACTAATACTTTCAATTATCATTGATTGAACTTATCCCACTATTGTTGAAATTCTTATATTGAGCTAATGGAAAAATCGTGAAATACTTAAAAATTAAGAAACTAGCAACATTATAAAATAACTATACTTTTCCCTGTTTTATTAGGAGCGATACAAATGAATAATTATCAATATTTTCCTTTCCAAATAGTGTAATTATCTTGATAAAACCACCCCTAACCTCCAGTATAAATTTGAGAGCAACCTTCTCATTCGCAAATTAGATACAAACACTTTGTTAATGGAGGCGATCGCTAATTATTAATAGACCTCTTCAGAAATTAAATATTCTTTTTCGGAGATGTCCAATATAAATTAGATGAAATTCGGATAGCCAATTATATCATGTCTAGATGATTAGGTATCATACAACTCTTTCCTCCTTAATACCTTTTTATTTATAACTATTTAATTTGTTGGGTTTCGTTCCTCAACCCAACCTACGCTAACTAAAAATAAGTCAACTAAATTTAGTATCAACCATCTTTCTTCACAGCACTTTCATGCCAATCTCTTAACAGAAAATCCGACAAAACTGTGAACAATACAAAAATAGCTATTCCTAAACCCGTCGTCAAAAATAAAGCAGCAAACATTCTCGGAATTTGCAAATTATAACTAGACATTAAAATCTGATAAGCAATACCAGAACGAGCGCCTCCAGTACCTGCAACAAACTCAGCGACTACCGCCCCAATTAATGCTAAACCACCACTAATTCTTAACCCCCCTAAAAAATAAGGTAAAGCACTAGGAAATCTCAAATAAATTAGAGTTTGCCAACGAGAAGCTCCATACAATTTAAACATATCACTCAAATTTTTATCAACACTATTTAATCCCAAAGTTGTATTAGAAATAATTGGAAAAAATGCCACAATCCAAGCACAAAGAATTAATGCAGCAAAAGTATTATCTCTAAGCCAAATAATAATCAAAGGAGCAATAGCAACAATAGGAGTAGTCTGCAAAATTACCGCATAAGGAAATAAACTTCTTTCAATCAATTTATTCTGAGCAAATAACATAGAAATCAATACCCCAGAAACCACTGCTACAGCCAAAGCAACAACTGTAATTTTGATAGTAATTAGCAAAGAAGTAAATAATGAATTCCATTCCTCAATCATTGTCTTGACTACTAATATCGGTCCTGGTAATAAATAGGGAGGAATATTCATCACTCGTACCGAAATTTCCCATGTGAGTAATACAATAATCCCTAAGATTATGGGAGCAATTATATCAATAGAAAAGATTTTCTTCAGGATTTGATGTTCTGATTTTATTTGTCTTAATTGTTGTTTCTGATTTTTGGTAATAGCACTCGGCATAATCTAAGATTAACTCTAATTATTTGATTTAATATAACTCAAATAATAACACTAGATAGTATATTATCTCATGTCTGGTTGAATCCTGATAAATAAATCGCGATTTGGAAGAGGGAATAGAGAGGAGAAATAAAGTACAAGAGAGTAGGAAATATAATTTTTTTTTTGATTACTA
The DNA here is from genome assembly GCF_010672385.1 of Okeania sp. SIO2F4. GTDB lineage: Bacteria > Cyanobacteriota > Cyanobacteriia > Cyanobacteriales > Microcoleaceae > Trichodesmium. Next base: position 2,538 of record NZ_JAAHGT010000760.1, on the reverse strand, counting down.
ATTATTCAGAGACAATATTATTAGATTATTAAATATCTCCAGAAAATAAACTTACCCTTAATTTAGCATAAACTAGAGTTGTAAAATTTCGGAATACTCATCATTTTCCGTACCTTTTTCCTGAAAATATCTTACCTGTTCCCTATTCCCAGTCAAGTGTTACTTACTATTACAAAAAATATATATCTTGTTCGGAGATGTCTATTAGAGATATATCTTTCTCTTCCATACTCAAACAGGTTCATCGCCAATTTTTAGTATAAAATTAAAATCGATTAATCTTTTTGCTGAGAATTAATCAATATTAAAAAATCTTAAGCCCATGAAAAACCAATTTAGGGGTGAATTACTTATGAATCATGGTAATTTCAGATATAGAGTCAAAATTTATGTCGTTATTTTTTTAGGTAAAATAGTAAATCTTATTGATATTTGCCAGAAAGTACGTACCTGATTATGTAGAAGTATAATGATACTAATATAAAAATCACTGGGAACTCCCAGTCAACCTAAACAATGACAGTTGAGCCAAACTCTCTTTAACTTTAAATTAGATTTAAAGTAGGACTATTAATGATTTTTTTTATTGTTAGTCTTCATCTATAGTGCTCAACTGACTAAATAAATAAACAACTAAATTGTTTTTGTTAATGGGAATGTGGTAATATCCGCCCCCTTCCCTCCTATCCAAATATTTAAAAATAGGATTATCTAGCGGAAAAAACAAATGACTTTATCCTTCAAACAATTAACCCTGTATTTTTCTCTATTGTCTATTGGTGGTGGGACAGGATGGTTGGGTCATCATTATATCGAAGCTAAAAAATTGGTTATAGACCCTGATGCAATACCTGTCGTCGAGCAGCAAACAGATCGGCCATCTGCTGCAACTTCTGGAAATGGCCTAGTTTCCTCCAGTAACCATAATTTTATTGCCGAAGCAGTCGAAAAAGTAGGTCCAGCAGTAGTCCGTATTGATGCAGCTAAAAAGTTAACAAATCAAGTTCCAGAAGCTTTAAAAAATCCTCTATTAAAACGTTTCTTTGGCGAAAATTTGCCTGTTCCAGAAGAACGAATTAAGCGTGGTACTGGGTCTGGGGTGATTCTTAGTGCTGATGGTCGCTTAATTACAAATGCTCATGTGGTTGATGGAGCAGATACCGTTAAGGTGACACTAAAAGATGGCCGAGTTTTTGAGGGTGTGGTTAAAGGTGTAGACTCACTGACTGATGTAGCGATAATTAAAATCGAGGCCACAGATTTGCCAGAGGTGTCTATGGGCAAATCAGAACAATTAATTCCGGGACAATGGGCGATCGCTATTGGTAATCCTCTGGGTTTGGACAATACTGTCACAGTGGGAATTATTAGTGCTATTGGTCGTACCAGTTCTCAAGTAGGTATTCCAGACAAACGAGTTCGCTTTATTCAGACAGATGCTGCAATTAATCCTGGCAACTCCGGCGGGCCACTTTTGAACGATCGGGGTGAAGTAATTGGTATTAATACAGCTATTAGAGCGGATGCTCAGGGATTAGGGTTTGCTATTCCGATAGAAACTGCAAAAAGAATTGCTGATGAATTATTTCTGTATGGGAAAGTAGAGCATCCATTTTTAGGCATTTCAATGGTTGATTTAACTCCCGAAGTAAAGGATGAAATTAATAGACAATTAGAGACTAAAATTAAGGATAATCAAGGTGTAGTAATTACGCGAGTTATAGAAAATTCTCCCGCAGAAAAAGCTGGTTTACGTCAAGGAGATGTGATTCAAAGAGTAGGGGGAGTAACAGTTAAAAGTCCGACAGAAGTTCAACAAGAAGTAGAAAAAAGTTTAGTTGGGGAGAGTTTAGCAGTAGAAGTAATTCGTAATCGAAAAATTGCCAAAATTTTAGTTAAACCTGATGCTTTTCCTCAGTCAGTCGAATCAGTAGTAGGGGAGTAGGGAGAAGAATTCATAAGTCATAATTTAGAAAAAAAGGAATAATTTAAGCAAGGAAATTATTTAAGAGTATACCGAATAAGGTCTATTAGGATAACTGTATAACCGGACTTCATATAATTCAAGAATGTAGCCATATTTTATGACATTGATATTATCAGTACCTCGACAGAATTAATTGAATATTTGGAGAATATAACCAAGAGCGAATTATGATTATAGCTGATTAGTAAGTACACAAATAATTTTTTTCATCTACTTAATATTGTAGTAAACGGATACATCTAAAACGGTGGATTATATCATTGGGTTTGGGTTAATTTGATTTCAGGTTGAACCTCATTAATTTAACGCGGAACCCACCCCTACTATTGCAACATTTGAAGCGTGTCACACCACTACTAGACCTACACATCTAAAATGGTGCGTTACGACAGATTATTAAATCTCTGTCATATCTCAGATTTTAGCTGTCTAACGCACCCTACTGTTGTAGTTTCATCTTAAATTGTGCGTTAGATGTAGGTTGGGTTGAGGGACCGAAACCCAACAACAATCTTTCTCCGGTAGGGACGTTCCATGGAACATCCCTACCA
>NZ_JAAHGT010000076.1 GCF_010672385.1 Okeania sp. SIO2F4 | reverse complement strand
TATGAAAAGGATGCAGGAATCCGGCGCAGGGCACCATTTTAGTCGTGTCGGTCCACTACAGTAATTTCAGGAAATTATTTCACATCTGGGGACTGTTTTACAAAAGTCAAAGGTTAAAAGAATGTCTTGAATTATTATTTAGATGGATATTCACCAGAAGAAATAGCTGTTAATTTTCCTGGCTTAAGTTTAGATAAAATTTACGCTACTATAACTTATTATTTACATAATTGTCATGAAGTAGATGCCTATTTATCACGTTTAATTGCTTGGCGTGAAGCTTGTTATCAAGAATGGTTAGCTTCTGAACCTTCACCTCTAGTAAAAAGAATTAGAGAAATTAAAGCTCAAATCAAGAAAGAGCAACTACAAAATTAATGAAAATACGTTTACCGATCGATTAAAATTTATTACCTAGATTAAAACAAGCTCTATTACGTTTTAATTAAAATATTGATGTACTACGAGTAGGTGATGATGGAGTACGATAATTCGGAAGCTGGAGGTACTGATAACTGATTTAATCTTCGATTTAATCTTCATCTTCATCCGGCGGTCTAGTAATAATATCAAACAAAATTTTTGCTAAATCATTTTTCTCATCAATTTCTTTAACTTCCTCACTTATGGCTTTAGCTTTTGCCAAATCTCCCATCTTGGCTATAATTAATCCGGAAGCAGCATAAGCTGTAATAAACAGATTAATTTGTTGCTCATTTTTACGACTCGCTAATATACTTTTTACTCCTTGCCAATCTTCTGGTAAATTTTCTCGTTTTTTGACTTCAGCCATTACTTTATGTGCCAATTGAAGCGACATTTTCATATTATTTTTATAGAAAAAATAACGATAAGCACCTATCAAAATATCCAGATTTCCATCAGTCTTAGCTAAAGCTTGATTAATATAATTTTCTGATGTTTCTGTATCCTCCCAATTTTCTACAGCTAACATCAATAAATTTTTGACATCTTCAGGCACATCATACCAGGAAAACTTATTTTCTTGAACTTGCATTTGTTTGAGATAAATAATTATAGATAATAATTACCTTAAACTAGAAAAAATTGAAAATCTGCTAATCTTAATAACATTTTTACTTCTGTAGGTTGGGTTGAGCTGGCGAAACCCAACAATAGTGTGGGAAGAGGGGGAAGTGTGGGAAGAGGGGGAAGTGTGGGAAGTGTGGGAAGTGTGGGAGGTGTGGGGAGAAACTACAACTAGAGGGGTTGAATTAACTGTTTGGGGGTTCGATTTTTCCATACCCCCTATTGACCCACACCTTCCAAACTCACCCCCTTGATGCGTTTCACCACAATGAAACAGCCCTGGATGCTCCCACTGTTCCCTTGACCAAAATAATTACATATAGACCACTATTACAATGCACCACCACCCAAAAATGATTCTATACTTGAAGATGTTTCTACATTAATACCAAATTCTAAAGTCTAAAATTACTATGTTTATTCCTGTAGGTTTTGAGCAAAAATCAATTGTCACTTCCCAAGGTCGCATGGTCTACTACACCAATGACAAAGCACCCTGGAAAACTGAGACCGACAATACTGACGACTTACCTACCCTCGTATTTTTCCACGGTTTCGGTGGGGGTTCATCTGCCTACGAATGGTCAAAAGTTTATCCTGCCTTCGCCTCAGAATACCGCATCCTGGCTCCTGACTTAATTGGGTGGGGGCGATCGGAACATCAAGCATTAGATTACAAAGTAGATGATTACATTACAACAATTACCGAATTTTTAGAACAAACTTGTCAACCTCCCACCAGAGTTATTGCCTCTTCTTTGACTGCTGCAATAATGGTGAGAGTAGCGATCGCTCGTCCGGAATTATTCAAGTCTCTAATATTGACTACTCCCGCAGGTTTATCCGACTTCGGTGAAAATTATACCCGCAGTTTTTTTGCTCAACTGGTAAGTACACCAATACTAGATCGTTTTATTTATAGTGCTGGTGTTGCCACTCCAGGAGGAATTAAAAGTTTCCTAGAAACGAGACAATTTGGTAATCCCAGTTTGATTTTTGATGAAATTGTGGAGGCATATTTAGAGTCAGCAAGTCAACCAAATGCGGAATATGCTGCTTTATCTTTTGTGCGGGGAGATTTGTGTTTTGACTTATCATTATATATGAGTCAATTAACAATTCCGACTGCAATTATTTGGGGCAAAAAATCGGAATTTACAGGACCAGAAATAGGTCAACGTTTAGCAGATTTGAATCGTCAAGCTGTGCAGATTTTTCAAACGTTAGACGATGTGGGTTTAACTCCTCAATTGGAAGTTCCAGCACTAACTATTGGGTTAATTAAAAAGTTCTTGAAACAGTTAGATGAAGTTCCAGTTGGTGTAGTGTAATATCATGTCTGATTAAATAATTGTAATAAACAATCTTTACCCAACCTGGTAGGGACGTTGCATACAACGTCCCTACATTGCGGTTAATTAATGTTACTTAATAATGTTTTTCCCCTGTTCCCTGTTCCCTGTTCCCTATTCCCTATTCCCTGCTATACTATTTTTTTGAGGTTTCAAAGATAATTGGTTAGGCTCTTGAAAACGAATATCTTTCTGGGGAATAGGAATAGAAATTCCTTCTTGAACAAATCTTTCCTTAATCTGATGAAGAGTTTCATTATATACCCTCCAGTAATCTGAAGTTTTAGTCCATCCTCCTACATACAGATCGACGAAGTATTCTTCAAATTTCCATGCAAATGTACTTGGTTTTGGTTGGTCTAATACTAGAGAATGAGATTTAAAAATATCCAAAAGTAATTGCTCAACTTTAGACAAATTCTCATTATAACCAACCCGAATTTGTAAACTAACGCGACGAGTATCTCTAGCACTATGATTAACCACCACACTACTCAAAACAGAGTTATTGGGAATTGTAATAATCTGACCAGTCCAACCTTTTATTTTTGTATGAGCGAGACTGATGGAATCAATATAACCCGATGTTCCACATAATTCTACTTCATCACCTACATTAAACGGACTATAAATCATAATCATTAAACCACTAGCCAAATTTCCAAGATTGGTTTGCAAAGCAAATGCCAAGATGAAGCTAGTACCACCAACTAAGGCGAGAATTGGACCAAGATTTATTTCCAAAGCAGTCAATGCTAATAAGACACCAACACCAACAGTTGCTTGCCAAACAGTTCTGACCAAAAATTGACGCAAAGGATCGGAAACTCCCCCTAAAATTCGCAGACTCCTATTAGTAACAAAGCCTAAAATTGCAGCCACAATTACAGAAGTAATCACAATTGCCGAAAAGATACCAATATTTTTGCCCCAACGTAAACCACCTTCTTCTGATTTGATCCAACCAGCTATTCTTAACCACAAACCTTCAGTATCACTCACATCAATCTCGAGACCACTAACAGATTCAACATATTGACGGAAAGATTCAGCTTTGCCTCCTTTACTCTCAAATTCATCCAAAACAGTATCAAAGCGATCGGCAAGAGCAGTTTGCTCCTGTTGAAGCTCAGTAACACCAACGACTAATTGAGTTTTGACTTCCGATGCGACTTCACTAGAATCTTCGAGTTGCTCCGATAATGCTTTTAACTGTTTTTCTTTCTCTGCTAATTCCTGTTGAGTATTGATATCATCTGTATTACTAACTTCATCTTCGATCGCTTCTGCTACTACTTCTAGGTCTTGGGTAGCTTCCTCAGTTCCTTCACTTTGCTTTTTAGCTTCAACAACTTCCTCAACTGCTTCTTGAGCTTTGGCGAGTTCTTTTTGTGCCGCTTCTAGATTTTTTTGAGCTTCCTCTGCTTCTGGAGAACCAGGAGATGCATTCTTTTTTCTTGCCTCTGCTTCATCAAGAGATTTCTGAGCTTTCTCTATAGCATCAACCGCTTCTTCAGATTTTCGGGTTTCCCTATTCTTGCGTTTGATAGCAATTTCAGCATCACTAATTTCCTGAACTTTTGCTTTTAGCAAATTCTGCCAAGCTTTAGCTTCGACTTCTAATTCCTCCTGAGTCAAAGGTTTGAGTAAAAGCTTCAGCTCATCGACAGGAATTTCTGGTTCTTGAGTAGTAATTGCTGCAATGGTGGCAGAAGTTTCTGTTTCTGATTCTTGGGAACTAACTGGAGATACCCATACTGTTAAAGTACAAGCAACTATCATTAGACAAAATGCTTGCCATTTATGGCTAAAAATTGATTTTTTTATTTTTTTCATTAATCTATCCCACTAATAATATTTGATTTTGTGAATTCAGACTTGGATGAACTAAAACAGGAATAAAAATATAGAGAAAAAATTCAAAACTATATCTCAGATTTTTGGAAACATTTACTTTCTCATCAAGCAGCATTATTAGTATAATTCATAATAATTACCCTCAAACAGGAAAATCCATACTATATTTTTTAAAATTTTCTCTGCCAAAACACAAATATACCTGAATGTGCAGAAGAATACTATTAAACATCTCTGTTGATTTTTTAACTTTTAGGATTAATTTATTGTAAGCTTGATCCACACTAAAGAAGCTGTAGTGAATTGTTTCATCTTAAATGGTGCGTTAGATGGTCCGTGTGGTCCGTGTGGTCCGTGTGGTCCGTGTGGGGAGAAAAAAACACCTAGAAATAAAAATCTATTGCACAGTTTTAGCTGAAACAGTCCAGTAGGGTGCGTTCGTGATAGCGTAACGCACTATTCCATTCTGTAACATTAGATATAATTTAGCTTTCTTCCTATTAGACTTCTTGCAGAAGTCAGGTATGGAGGGAATAGGTATGGAGGGAATAGGGAATTAAATTGTTTATTTCATATCTTGAATTGATTTCATTTTTTATTTTTGGAGATGTCTATTAGTTATTAGATAGATATGAATTTTGATTTTCTAAAAGCTCTAAAAATTCATCTACAACTTGATCGGGTTCTGTATAACATTTTTTCGAGTCAAACCGATAAATTATGACACCATTTCGTTCAAAATCCATTTCTCTTTCTTGTTCTTCTACTCGTCTTTTAGGTTGATGGTAAGGACTATCAACTTCGATAATTTCCCACTTAAATCCTTTGGTAGTTTTGTAGCAAATTAGGAAATCTGGTTCTTTATTTTTACGCCCTTCTTTTGTGGTGAGACGGGCGGCGCTATTGGGAAAAAAAAGTAAGTCTCTTTTGTCGAGTTCTTCTGCTATTTTAACTTCTGATTGGGAGCGCAAATTGAGATTTTCCCATGTAATAATCTTGGTTTTTTTTAGAAATTCAAATCTTCTGACGTTATTTAATGGTGGGAGAATAGTTCCTGCTAATTTGGCATCTGCTAAGTCGGCATTTGTTAAGTTTGCATTTGTTAAATTGGCATCTGCTAAGTCGGCATTTGTTAAGTTTGCATTTGTTAAATTGGCATCTGCTAAGTCGGCATTTGTTAAGTTTGCATTTGTTAAATTGGCATCTGCTAAGTCGGCATTTGTTAAGTTGGCATTTGTTAAATTGGCATCTGCTAAGTCGGCATTTGTTAAGTCTGCTTCTATGAGGTCTGAACCAGCTAAATTTGATAGAACTAAATGAGCATTTTGGAGTATAGATTTTTTCATTAATGGATAATTGATAATTACAAGAAGGTTTTAACCGAGAGGATTGAATATAAGGAATATTTTCTTTGTTTTCCCCTATCCAAGGGGAGGCTTCAAGGCGCGAATCATTTAATTATTAATTATTAATTATTAATTTTTCGGTAAAATTTGCAGATAAGAAATAAGTGTATGCCAAGGAAGAATTACTAAAATCAGAATTACTGAAGTTCGTTTTAATTAAGTGAGCAGCTATAATGCTAGTAGATATTAACTTAGCATTACTTAAGTTCGTGTTAATTAAGTTAGCCAAATCAAATTTAGCATTACTTAAACCACAATCACTTAAATTAGAGTCGATTAAGCTAGCAGACTGAAAGTTAGTATTACTCAAATCTTTACCACTTAAGTCAACTTGAATCAATATTATTTTCTGAAAATCTCTCTCCCCACTCTCGTAACACCTTAAAAGTTCTTCAGCATCCAGATCAAATCTCACATTATTAATAACTACTCTATTATAATTCCAAAAGCAAAACTAATAATAATTTCATTCTCAGAGCGATCGCTCATACAAAACTATAACGTTTGATGGCTTCGTTGTATGAAAGTAGCGATATAGTTCCCGCACTTGCTCCGCAGATGTACTTCATAATGTGCAGAAACTACTGTAACTATTGTCCAATAGATGAATAAAAAATCAATCTATAGAAAGAGAGCGTTATAGCTAAAGCGTCATTTATGACTCCTAATATTTCCAATTAATTCATAGTATAATCATGACTTATAAAAAACACTATATATGGAGTCTTAGTCTGTTAATATAGCGGCTAAACACTCTACCAATAGCGTTTATGCGTAAGTCCTAATAATCTTAGAGCAGTTTTCATTTTGGTAGACCATAGTAGGGACGTTGCATGCAACGTCCCTACTGGGTTATCATTTTTTTGATGTGGTTTATTGACCTAAAAACTGCTGTAGTAAAACTTGTGAATAGCAAAAAATTTTGAGCATACAATTTTTCTGTTCTTACCTAAACAGTGATGTTGAATTAACAATTGAAAGAGAACTGCATATTACCGACAAACATCCAGATTTAGGTAGAGGATATCAATAGATCCCGATCGCCGATCGCTGATAACTAATAACTGATAACTGAAATGACCTCACTGCCAAAATTACTCAAAGAAAAATTATCGGAACTCCAAATAAAATTTTGAATATGACTAGAAAATTATGCTTCAAGTTTTCCCTTTAAAGGGGATAAAAAAAGAAAATTAATAGGCTTCTTTTCGTTGGGTTGATGTAGGAAACCCAACCTACACTTATTAGGCTTATTTTACCATTCTATTCTCACGGTGCGTGACGGCCAGAGGAATATAAATCCTCAAAGATACAATTAAGAATGCCGTCACACACCCTACTTAATTTTTTGACTTTTAGCTTCCATCTATTGTAAACTTTACCCACGATAATCAACCAAAACAAACCATCATCAATGACCGCAAATATTCCCGAACAATTCATAGAAAAATCTCCCCTCTCAGTAGCAGGAATTACCTTTTATATCAAAGACATTTTAGAAGAAGACTACCAACTTCAAGAAATATCAGTTATCGGAGAAGTCTCTAGCGCCAAACTAAATTCAGGAAACTTATATTTCACACTTTCTGAACCAGATAATTCTGCCTCTCTTCCCTGTGCTATTTGGAGAAATACTCTCAAAAATATTCACCATCAACCAGAAAAAGGAGAACAAATAGTTGTCACAGGTAGAATTAGTGTCTATCCTCCTAGAGGGGACTATAAATTAATAGTTAATACTGTCTCTCTTGCTGGAGATGGAATACAAAATACCCGCTATTTACAACTACGTTCCCGTCTAGAAGCAGAAGGTTTATTTGAGCCAGAAAATAAACAGAGTCTCCCCAAATTTCCTAAAATAATTGCTGTAGTTACCTCAGATACTGCTGCTGCCTGGGGAGATATTCAACGGACAATTAAACAATGCTTTCCTCTGGTAAAAATATTATTATCCCCAACATTAGTACAGGGAGAATTTGCTCCTCCTGCCATAGTTGAAGCAATAAAAAAAGTAGAATTAGACGGACGCGCGGAAGTAATAATTTTAGCTAGAGGTGGTGGAGCAGTAGAAGATTTATCCTGTTTTAATGATGAAAGAGTTGTTAGAGTAATTGCCGATTGTGAAATTCCAATTATTACGGGTATTGGTCATCAAAGAGATGAGACTTTTGCAGATTTAGTGGCAGATTATTCTGCTCATACTCCCACCGCAGCAGCAGAAAAAGTTGTGCCAGACCAAAATCAACTTTATGCCGAACATCGTCAAAAAGTTGAAAGAATTATTGATGCTTTGAGAATTAGATTTAATGAAGAAAAGGCAAATTTAAAGTCTCTGAAAAATCGTCTGAAAAATATTCCTCAAACTTCTCGAACTTTAGACAAAGCAAATTTTAAATGTCAGATGTTAAGGCAAAAGTTAGCAGCACTTGACCCTAAAGCAGTTTTATCTAGAGGTTATGCAGTGGTGCAACAAACTGATGGTAAGTTGGTAAATTCAACGTCGGATTTAACGACAGACCAAGAATTGATAATTCAGTTAAATAGTGGTAAGGTAAAAGTTAAAATTATGGATATTTTTGAATCTGAAAATCTGGAGTAAAAAAATGGAATTTGATTATGAGGGAACTGTCATTAATATTGAAGAGATTATTGCTGAAATTGAATCAGGAGAATTAACATTAGAGGAAGTATTTGAAAAATTTTCTCTTGCTGTGACAGATTTGCAAAAATGTGAAGCTTTTCTCTCTCAAGGTCAACAACAAATGAATTTATTAATTGAAACTTTAGAGGATGACTTTTAGGAGATATGGCACACAGGAATTTGGTCACGGATATCACACCAGGATTTTGCCACGGATGTACGGATTAATATGGATAAATCTTTCATGAATTTATTAATTGAAACTTTAGAGGATGACTTTTAGGAGGAATGGTACACAATGATTTTGCCACGGATATACGGATTAATATGGAGATTAAACAGTTTAATACTAATCTCTATTCCCTATTCCCTACTCCCTACTCCCTACTCCCTACTCCCTAAAATTGAAACTTTAGAGGATGACTTTTAGGAGGAATGGTACACAATGATTTTGCCACGGATATACGGATTAATATGGAGATTAAACAGTTTAATACTAATCTCTATTCCCTATTCCCTACTCCCTACTCCCTAAAATTGAAACTTTAGAGGATGACTTTTAGGAGGAATGGTACACAATGATTTTGCCACGGATATACGGATTAATATGGATTAATATGCAGATTAATATGGATAAACATCTGAAGCTTTTCTCTTTCAAGGTCAACAAGAAATTAATTTATTAATTTAAAATTTAGAGGATAGTGAGGTACAGTTTAATACTAATCTCTATTCCCTATTCCCTACTCCCTACTCCCTATTCCCTATTCCCTATTCCCTATTCCCTACTCCCTACTCCCTACTCCCTAAAACTAATAATTATCAAAATGAAAATTTACCGTTAATTAGTAATTTTTCCTCATCCCCTCTCTGAATTTCAAAATTTCCAAAAGACTCTTCTTTTAATATTGGAGAAATTAATACTACATCAGTAAATTGATTTAAAGAGATATCTCTTTTACAAGACAACCCCCTGTTTATCGGATAAAATTCCTCTTTTGTACTGTTACTTACTTCCAGGAAAAATATCGCTGGCATTTCTGGATTTGTGAAATAGCAACCGTGCATATAGATAATGAAACTTTTACCATATAAATTGTATTTAGGTTGATATAATTCAAAATCATTTTTCTCTATCTCTGAAAGTTTACCTCTAAAAGCTATTCCATAAGGAGAACCAGATTTATTTCTGAAATTATCCACCCTTTGATGAAATTTAACAAAGTTATTCTGGGATTCTTCTCTACTTCTAAGATATATTAGTTCTAAATAATTTTTCTCAAAAAAAATAAACCTTGAACTGGTTCCTTGTTCAGTATGCTCCCTAATTTCAGAAGGAGAAAAACCTAGTGATGATATTTGATTTATCGCATCCGCATCATCTTCAACTATTCTAAAAATATGGTCTACTTCCAGATTTTTATACATATTTTAAATCCACTTTAAAATTTTGGTAGTAGTATAAGCGATCGCTAAGAAAAAATCAATTCCTCAAATATCGGTTTTTTGACTTTTATGGTCGATAGCTAAACCTTTCCATCAAAATATTTACAGCGTTTTTCAGATTTATAAACCACATCGTTACAATCAAAACTTTGTAGGGACGTTCCATGGAACGTCCCTACTGCGATCTACCCATAAAAAAACTGCTGTAACCTAAAACCTAACAACTACTACCTACAACAAACACTTATCCAACTTTTTCGCCATTGTCTCAGCATGACTCCACCACTTTTTACCTCCTGACCAAATTCTTGAAGGTAAATGACCAACTGGTGCCCAATTTCTAAACTTAAATCCTTGATGACGAAAGTGCATATTATAAGTCAACCAACCAACCTGACTACAAAATTCTCCATAATCTTCATCCACACTTTCATAAATCTGTTTTTGCACGCTAAACCCAAACTTCCCCTGACTATACTTCACCCAAAGGCGATCGATAGTCAGTAAGTCTTCACAAGGCAAATTATCAATATCATCCCGAAAAAAATAACTTTTTCTCCTCTTTCCTAAAGCATCACATAAAACTGCCCAGGTTTCCATATCTGCTTCCTGCCACTTTTGCACTGCCAACAAATACTGCAATTTCCCATAGTCTACCCCTACTGCTGAAATTAACTGATTTTCATCCAGTGTCATAATTTGCGGAATAAACCTCCCCATCAAACTCTGCACCGATGGCAACAGAGGTAACTTTTGATTCACCAATGCCAAAGACTCAACATTTTTCACAGGTTGACTGACAATACTAGAGCGAGACTCCAACGCCTCCAAAACTTGTTCCGCTGTCTGATAGCGTTGACTCACAGAGTTTTGCAACAACTTATCTAATATATTGCCGAGACGTTGACTCACACTACCCCCACTCGGCAAAAAATCTCGCCATCTCCAACAGTCATTGATAACATCGAACATATCCCACGGCGCAACATCTGTCAGTAAATGAATGCAAGTTACACCCAAACTAAATAAGTCACTTGCTGGCAATACTTTCCCTCTGGTTTGCTCCGGTGCCATATATTCCGGACTACCAATAATGGTGCCAGTTCTAATTAAAGCAGTACCTGTCAGCAACTTCGCCACGCCAAAATCAATTAATACAATTTCCCCCACTTTTCCTAATTTTTCCAGTTTATTTTCTCCTGGTAGATGGGGTGGTTTTTGATAATTAATAGGTGGGGAAGTACGACGAATAATATTTTCTGGTTTAATATCCCGGTGAATAATTTGATGTTGATGAATAAACTGTAATACTGGCAGTAACTCTCGCAAAAGTTGCCATATTTGTTCTTCGTTGAAGAGACCTTGTTGTAATTCTTGCTTTAATGTCAGACCTTGAATATATTCCTGCACTAAATATAAATTTTGATTGTATTGGAAATGAGCTAAAAGTAGAGGAATTTGTGGATGTTGCCCCAACTGTGATAAACGCATTACCTCCCGCCGAAATAGTCTAGCTGTTGTCTGATAGCTTTCGGGGTCGAGGGTGGGAAATGATATTTGCTTAAGAATACATGGGAGCTTTAGAGGATGTTGTTCGTCTACGGCCAAAAATGTTTTGCCAAAACCTCCCTGACCAACTTTTTTCAGAATACGATAGCGCCCCTGGAGAATTAGGGGAGAGTGGCAACTCTGGCAATAGCTTGCTGTATCTGGGTTTTCTGGTTTGGGGCATTGAGGATTAATGCAATAACTCATTGAGTGGTAGGTTTTAGATTTTATATTTTGAGCGAGGGGGGTTTACAAATATAATTTGGTAGTGCTATATTAGGAAACTGTAAGAAAAATATTCATGGCGAGCGTGGCCAAGTGGTTAAGGCAGTGGTTTGTGGTTCCACCATTCGTGGGTTCGAGTCCCATCGTTCGCCCTTTTTAGTATTATAAAGCCTTAAAGGCAAGGACAGACTTCTGACAGGGTATAGACATCTACACCCTAAAATTTATTTATTTTTACTCTTCCTGATTCTCGGACTCAGGTAATTGTTGACTTAACTCCTGGACAGTTTGTTGAATCAGACTCAGCTTCTCATCTATGGAAGCTAAAGTTTCCTTGGGGTCGTTATCAGTAGGTTCTTTTTCAACATACTGCACTGCTTCTTTTACCCAGTTGCTGATACCTATGGGAGCAAATGTTTTGAAAGTATCTTTTGCTCTGTCGTTGGATTCAGGAGCGTCAAAAGCATAATATTCAATGATTTTGGCTATTGTTGAATCTGAAATCTTTTTCCATCCATTCTCCCATTGTTCTATAAGTTTGAATGTTTTTTGTGTTGGTATTGTTGTTCCATGAAAAATTCGATAGACACCAGATTTTGGATTTTTTAGAGCTTTTATCATCACATTTTTCCTGATACCACTCAATCTAACCGTCGCGTTGAAACTGAGATAGCTCTCGTTGTAGACTTAATTAAAGATAATTTCTTTCTGCACTGCTAGTACATGAATTAATTCTTGAGAACGAAAACTTTTGATTTGAGCTGTCTTTCTAATAGCAGGTAGAAGCTCTCTTAACATCCACCGCTTAAATTCCTTCTCTCCTACAGAGTTCATTATTAATTCGTATACCCCAAATTCGGAAGTAACAATAATTTCTTGTTCGTCGTTTAATTTATGGGTAATTTTATCCTCATCGCTCAACCTACCATCAGGTATTTTCAAAATATCACAAATATCTTCTACAACAAAATAAGGTTCATCGTCGTCTCCAAAAATAACACGCACTTTGTTTGAGTTGAAATTGTAAGTAAGCATGGGTTTTATTTATCAAATAGTCGATGGATCGGAAAAATTCCCTTAGCCATCAACTATTTTTTCATAAAAACGATAAAATATTTTAAGAGTAAGGAAAAAGAGGTATAGCGGTTTTCATAAAGGTAGACTACAAAAATTCTTCCTTCTTCCTTCTTCCTTCTTCCTTTCAACTCAAATCTCTGTACTCTATATTAATGAAAATTGCTATATAAGATGAGAATTATACAAACAAAAGGAAAAGTGAAAAATGGAGAAATAAAAATTACTGTTTCTCCAGAGTTTAGTAATGGTGAAATTGACATTATTCTTGTTGCCAAAAACGAGCCAGATGAATTTGAGATTATGCGGGAAATAGCAAAAGCAAAAGGATATGATTCTCAGGAAAAAATACTCGATCTAATTAAGAAGGTTAAGTTAGAAATGCTTCAGGAAAAAGATAGATAATATCTAAAATCAAACGTTTATGTCTTGATACAAATGTTTATATAATCGGCATTCAAGAAGTTAATTCAAATGAGGCAAAAATTCTTGAGTCTATAGGTTATTATGGTAAACAATATACAACAATTGAAGCTGAAATTATTTTGTCTCCTGAGTTAATTGACCAAATCCGGCGAGTGGGTAAATATTTATGGGATAAAGACAAAGCAGGTTTAGTTCTTGGTCTTATTTGGTCAAATCTAAACATCTTTTATGTTACCCCTGATGCAGAGTGCCGTAATCTTGCAAAAGTGAAATAACAGGAAATATCCCGACAGAAGATATAGAAGTTTTTCTTACAGCTAAGTTTGGGTCAACAGATTGTTTTGTCTCTTCTAATAGAGAACTAATTAAAGCGATCGCTAATTTTGAGTGCTTAACTCCAGATATTTCAAAAAATATCTCAAATAGTCGTAATCAGAATAGTTTGGGTTTCGTTCCTCAACCCAACCTACATTTAACTCATAACTCTTAACTAATAACTGATAACTGAAATTACTTACACATCATCGAAACAACTTAGTTTTGAAGAATTTATTACCCAATATGGGGATAATACAAGCTATGAACTCATTGACGGATAACTAAGAGATATGCAGCCTACTGGTCCTCACAAAGCTGTTGCTGGGAGTATTGCTGGTAGAATTTATGTTGAAATTTTTCGGAATAATTTCAACTGGTTGATTCCCAAAAATTGTTTAGTTCAACCCCTATTTGCTGAAGCAACTGTTCTACGTCCTGATGTAATTGTTTTAGACAAATCAGAACTAATTAAAGAACTTCTTTGGCAAAAAGAACCAGTAATTTGTAACGGTAGTACCATTAAACTTGTTGCAGAAGTTGTTAGTACAAATTGGCAAGATGATTATGCTATAAAAGTAGAATAATATGCTTTTTTAAATATTTCAGAATATTGGATTGTGGATTTTATGGGCTTGGGTGGTTTGCAATTTATTGGTAATCCTAAACAACCTACTTTTACAATTTGCCAGTTAATTAATGGTGTGTATCAGCAAAAACAATATCGTTTGGGAGAGCCTATTTATTCTTATATATTTCCTGATTTACAACTGCAATTAGAGGATATTATGCAAATTTAAAATGCTGTTTTTTTTATACAACAAAACTACTCTTCCTGTTCTTGAGTATCTAGAGCCACCTGTTTTACTTTTGCCATTTCATCTATCATTTGTTCTGGTGTCAATTTCCGAGAATTTTGAATATAATTTAACTTCATTTCTTCTAATAAATCAGATAGTAAAGATTGAATTTCACGCAATGTTTCCTCATTCTGAAGTTCTTTACGCAAAGAATCTTGAAATTGTTTAGCTAAACTGTCAAAAAGTTCCCTACCTTCTAGATCGGAATAAGAAGCAGAAATTACGTCATAGGTAGCATCAGTAATAAAGATTGATAATTGTTTAATCGCACTATCTGGCAAGTTTCCTAAAGTAGGAATTTGACCTACAATTTCATAAAAATCATTTTGTTTAATAGCACTTTCTAAAGAGTGATGTAATAAAGATTCTATTTGTGGTTGAATCCTTGGTAAAACTCTATAAACTGTTAAATCTAAGAGGCGGTTACTAATAACTTCAACTCCATCGACATCACTAACTTTGATTCCTGGTTGAGGGGATAATAGGGCTTTTGCCATATCTCCCTTCTGAATCGACTCTTGAGTTTGATTGATTAATCTTAAAGTCACAAATTCAGCTACACGGTCAGCCAAATAAGCAGCAGGTTCGTGAGTAATTTGAGCTAAAATTCCTTCCAAATTAATAATTTTTGCCTTATGCAAACGAATAGTAACAGGCAAAATTCTCAGCCATCGCCAAACAGGAAGTAACAGGAAAATATCGTACCAACGGCGTAACATTCCATCTCCCCAACTCAGAGATGGATTTTTGCGAGAAATGATTAAACTACGCAGCAGAAAATCTCCAGCAAAAAAGACAATAAAAAATAAATCTATCCGCCAAAAATCATCGACAAACTGACCCGTAACATCAGTATTGCGAAAATAGTTAGTACGAATTAACGGACTAATTTTACTCTCAAAAAAATCAATTTCTTCAATCACATTTTCTGACATTAAATAATCTATACTCCAGAAAATTAGAAAAGCTTCTCTTGTAGATTCAACTCCTACTCGCTCCCGCATTCGTCGTTGAATTTTGGCAAAAGTGGCAAACTTATTACCTACCATAAATGGGTTTTCTTCTATTAAAGCCACACTCTGACTGCGTAAAGAAGCTAATCTGTCTTTCGTAGTCTGGTCTATAAGTCCTTTTTCTGGTAGTTGTGCCACAAGTTGCTTGACAGTGACAAGATAATTTTCTGTCTGGGTATTAGCTTCGATACCTTTTATCGGGTCATAAACCCTAACAACGGCAGGCAAATACTTTAAATAAATGTCCCGTAACGGCACATAACTAATATTAAATAGTCCTAAAATGAGGTTCAAAAGCGTCAACAAAGCGATCGCTTTTGCCCACAATGGGACTTGATTGGAGGTTTGAGAAACCTGGTTACTCTGAGTTAAGTTAGCAGTTGACATAATTATACTAAATCCGGTTTACAAGAGAGATTTATAGTGAAGGTAAGGCAGAAGGCAGAAGGATTAGAAGGATTTGGAAAAACTAGCTTTTTATAACCGGATTTGGTATTATAAGCTCCTATGCAAAATTAATTACATATTCTAGTTTCTCTGTTCCCTGTTCCCTCTCTCAACTAGGAAATCTATTTTGCACGACTACTTATAGACTTCTCCAATAATAAAAAATCCAATTAATTATCGCACTAAATATATTAATTATTTCCCCTTATTCCCTACTCCCTATTTTATAGATTTATAGTCTAATTAAGACTAATAGACTTCTCCAATAGTAAAAAATCCAATCAATTATTGCACTAAATATATTAATTATTCCCCCCTGCTCCCTACTCCCTACTCCCTGCTCCCTGCTCCCTACTCCCTACTCCCTACTCCCTACTCCCTACTCCCTACTCCCTACTCCCTACTCCCTAAATTAGTATAGAGATAGTAGCCTAATCTTGTTAATATGAGTTATTGCCTCAATCCTCAATGCCAAAATCCCCAAAATTCTGAAGGGACATTATATTGCCTCGCCTGTGGGTCAAAGTTGCTGCTCAGAGAAAGATATCGCCCCATTAAACCTATCGGTAGGGGTGGTTTTGGTAGAACCTTTTTTGCCGTAGATGAAGATAAACCTTCTCATCCCCCTTGTGTAATTAAACAATTTTTACCTCAAAATACTGGAGACCCAAAAAAAGCTGCCGAATTATTTCAACAGGAAGCTGTTAGATTAGATGAACTTGGTCAACATCCACAAATTCCCGAATTATTAGCTCACTTTGAACAGGATAATAATCAATATTTAGTACAAGAATTTATCGACGGTTCTAATTTAGCTGAAGAGTCAATAAAAAAGGGTCCGTTTGATAGTAATCAAATTAAACAAATATTGAATGAATTATTACCAGTTTTACAATTTATTCACGAACATAAAGTAATTCATCGGGATATAAAACCAGAAAATATTATTCGTCGTAGTTCTATTCCACAAACTACTGGATGGATGACTAATACTAATAGATTAGTCTTAGTTGATTTTGGTGCAGCTAAAGTTATTACTGGAACTTCTTTAATGCAACCAGGAACAATTATTGGTAGTCCGGAATATGTCGCTCCAGAACAAGTAAGAGGTCATGCTATTTTTGCCAGCGATATCTATAGTTTGGGAGTAACTTGTATTTATTTGTTGACTCAAGTCTCTCCTTTCGATCTATTTGATGTGATGAAAGATAAATGGGTATGGCGAGATTATTTGAGTCAATCTATTAATAGTATGTTAGGGAGAATTATTGATAGAATGTTGGCAACTAATCCTAAAATGCGTTACCAGTCTGCTGCGGAAGTAATGAAAGAATTAAACCCAGACGTGAAACTCCCTACTCTCCCCAATATTTCTCCACCCACACCATCCCCAACCAGAAGACCAACAACTTCTCCAACTCCTACTAGACCACCTATACCCACATACCAACCTCCCAAACCGCAAACAAAACAACCTACAAATTCTATTACTGCACCGCCTCATGTTGTGCAACCTACAGTTATTCCGCAACCACAACAGTCAACTTGGAAATGTGTCTTGACTTTGACCGGACATTTTGACTCGGTAAATTCAGTAGCATTTAGTCCGAATGGGGAAACGTTGGCAAGTGGTAGTCGGGATAAAACTATTGAAATTTGGGATATGAATAAAGGTAGACGTTGGTTTACTCTGACTGGTCATGGCGACTCTGTGCAAACAGTGGCATTTAGTCAAGATGGGGAAATGTTGGCGAGTGGCAGTCGGGATAAAACTATTGAAATTTGGGATATGAAAAAAGGCAGACGTTGGTTTACTCTTATTGGTCATTCTGACTGGGTAGATACGGTGGCGTTTAGTCCGGATAATCAAATGTTGGCAAGTGGGGGTAGGGATAAGGCGATTGAAATTTGGAATTTGCAGAAGGCAAAGCGCTGGTTTACTTTAATAGGACATGAAGACCGGGTTTATACTGTTGCTTTTAATCAAGATAGTGGAATTTTGGCAAGTGGTAGTCGCGACCAAACTATTAAAATATGGGATTTGCAAAAGGCGAAAGAGTTATTCTCAGTTAAGGGTCATTCAGACTGGGTGCGATCGCTCACTTTTAGTCCGGATGGTGGGATATTAGCGAGTGGTAGTCGAGATGGCACGATTAAGTTATGGCAGGTTTATGGAGGGGAACTTATTTCGACACCCATACAAAATTTGAAGTATGGTATGAGTGATGTTTTGTCGGTAACATTTAGTCCGAATGGAAAAATAGTTGCCAGTGGATATCGCAATGGCACTATTAATTTATGGGATGCTATTACTGGGGAATTATTGGAAACTCTTAATGGTCATTCGAGCGATGTATTTTCGGTGGTGTTTAGTCAGGATGGTAGAAGTTTAGCGAGTGGGAGTAACGATAAAACAATTAAAATTTGGCAAGTTCCGTGAAAACAGTTATCAGTTATCAGTTATAGCGCTACGCGCTAGGGAATAGGGAATAGGGAATAGGGAATAGGGAATAGGGAATAGTAAACTGTCAAAGGGTTTTCCTACGGAATGCTGCGCAAACAGGATTTAGAAATGTCCTAACCTTAATAAGTAGCGCTATATCAGTTATCAGCTCTGCAAAATTGTGGGTAAAACCTAACCCCCCAACCCCCTTCCCTACAAGGGAAGGGGGAGAAACTCCCCTCTCCTTGCAGGAGAGGGGTTGGGGGAGAGGTCTTAATTTATGAAACTTACCCACACTCATAAACATAGACACGCT
>NZ_JAAHGT010000759.1 GCF_010672385.1 Okeania sp. SIO2F4 | reverse complement strand
TATTGCCTGACAAATTGATTCGTAATCTGATATTTAATTTGTTTCCTTATCCCAATAGATTACGACCCTTACTTATTCCTCTATTCGTTTATCAAAAATTAGGATTTCCGAAACTTATTCGTGCTAGTAAGTTACTCGAAAAAATTTCCCCTAGATTAGCAGCAATGGAATCTATTCTACCAGAAATTACTGTTGATTCTTTCGAGAGTAATTATCCTACTATTATTCCTGCTCAGGGAGAAAAACGTTATCGAGTCGGCTTAATTTTAGGTTGTGTTCAAAGAATATTTTTCTCACCTGTTAATATGGCGACAATTCGAGTTTTGACTGCCAATGGTTGCGAAGTTGTGATTCCTCAAAGTCAAGGTTGTTGTGCTGCTTTGCCAGAACATCAAGGACAAACTGAACAAGCTCATACTTTGGCAAAACAAATGATTGATAGTTTTGCTAATACAGGGGTTGATGCAGTTATTATTAATGCTGCTGGTTGCGGTCATACTCTTAAAGAATATGGTCATATTCTGCAAGATGATTCTGAGTATTGTGAGAAGGCAAAAGAATTTTCTAGTCAAGTTAAAGACGTGCAAGAATTCTTAGCCAATGTGGGATTAATAACTAAACTTTCTCCTTTAATTGAGGATGAAGAATTGACTATAGTTTATCAAGATGCTTGCCATTTATTGCACGGTCAAAAAATTAGTTTGGAACCAAGAAAATTATTACAACAAATTCCTGGGGTGAAGTTGCGCGAACCAATAGATGCGTCTTTGTGTTGTGGAAGTGCGGGAATTTATAATATGTTGCAACCAGAAGTAGCTGAGGAACTAGGGCAACAAAAAGTAGAAAATTTATTGAATACAGGTGCAGAATTAATTGCTTCTGCTAATCCTGGATGCTCTTTGCAAATTAAAAAGCATTTAGAACTGCAAGGCAAAAAAATGACTTTAATGCACCCAATAGAATTATTAGATTATTCAATTCGGAGGGTGAAATTACAGAGGAAATAGGTAGATGTTACCCTAGTATGAAGAGAAGGAGGGCGATCGCTCTGTTTTTTTCAAAAGAAACAATAGTGGATATTATCAGGTCTGCTATCACCTTATAGAACTATGGCGATCGCTTTCCTTTTTTGTCAGATAAATCTTAATGACGCGATCTCTTGAGAGAAAAAGCACCCAAACCACTGACTGCAAATAAACCTAAAATTGTAGCAGGTTCAGGAACAGGTTGGGGGTCAGTAATATTTGCAATTGCTACAGACTTTAAAGGATTTTTTTTGTCAAAAACTCCCTTACCCTTAGTACCATTACTTAAGGTTACTTTGAATTTAATATCTGCAATACCAAAATCCCCTCCGTCATCAATTTTTCCACCTCCAGCAATTCTGTCTGTATCAACTCCAAATTTTAATATCTCACCTACAGAAAATGCTTCATCTACAAACTTAACAGTTAACTTTTGTAGATCATCGCTAAGGAAGGAATTCTTAATATCAGCATCAGTAATGTCACTATTTTGACTGACTTCAAAAGGAAATCCCTTCCCTCCAGGAGATCCAGAGGTAAAGTCAAATATAGCATTGGCATCCGGTGACAAATCAAAAACAAATTTTTTAATATAAACGTTATCAGGAGCTTCTTGAAAGTTTAATTTAAAGAATTTATTTCGTTTGGTTGCGTTTTCAATTCCTGAATCTTCTCCTTTTGCAGTAAATCTAAGTTTAGCAGCTTCTGCTGTTCCTGCGGACAAGGCGACAAAAGTAGTTACAACCGCAGTCATAAGTAATTTTTTTGCTGTTTTCATGGAAATATTTCTCCTAATTTCAAGGTTTTATAGGTTGCTGATATTGTTGACGAACTTTATAAAGCAGAGATGAAAGTCGATAAAATTCTTGGATATCAACTTATTTCAATGTTACAGCAGATTCCACCAGGCGTGAGGTACACCCCTCGCGGGCAATATCCCACACTGCAAACATTTAATTCTTAATATCTGTACTTCATATACGACCAAATCTACTGTAAGTTATATCATGTCTGCTTAAATACTTGTACTTTGTGGAAGAAAGGCAGATGGTAGAAGGCACTTATCCTGAAGGGTTTCTTCCAATTGTGACTTCATTTTATACACGCTTCGATGCTACCAGACACAATATTAATCAACATACAGTTGTTTAATGAAGTTACTAATAATATGACAGAAGTTTAATAACTTTGTCTACAGATTGAGGTAAGCTTTACCGAATCTTCATAAATTCTAACCGAATAAATACAGTTTTAAAACAGTTGTATTAATTTTGCAGCAAGATTTACAAGAAATTGTCAGCGATCGCCGATTCATGAAGAATTGGTAAAGATTAAGAAAATATTGAAGAAGGAGTCAGGAGACTGAATGCAGGAGACAGAATTAATTGGTTGGGGATTCCCCACCCCAACCAATTGTGGACACCGCGGGTGACGGTGGGGATTTATACCCCATAAGGCTTGCAGCCAGGAGCCAGTTCCTGGGAAAGGCGACCAAAAAATTCTACCGACTCCTGACTCGGTCCTCCTGACTTCCAGCCGAAGGCTGTTAAAAGATAAAATATAAAGACTTTGTCAAGTTGAAGGCCATATCAAGATCAAAAAGTTGGTCTTCTTGTCATTTGACTGCTTAATAAAAAACTTTTGGCAGACAATGCCCATCTGAAGTTCTGTTGTAGTAGTGTGGAAATTTATAATATGTTGCAACCGGAAATAGCTGATGAGTTAGGGCAACAAAAAGTAGAAAATTTATTGAATACAGGTACAAAATTAATTGCTTCTGATAATTCTTGATGTTCTTTGCAAATTAAAAAGCATTGAGAGTTGCAAGGAAAGAAAATGACTTTAATGCACCCAATGAAATTATTAGATTATTCAATTCGGGGGGTGAAGTTACAGAGAAAATAGTAGATGCTACCCAAGTATGAAGAGAAGGAAGGCGATCGCTTTCCTTTTTTTTTCAGATAAATCTTAACAATATATCTACCTACCAGAAAAAGAATTGAAACTATTTTTTGAAAATTATCCTAAACAGCATATTTCAAAACCCAATCACTTATTTGTATCAATTTGAACACTTTTCATCAACAATTAACAATACCTCCAACACACAAAGTGCTATCACTATCAAACAATTAAATACCAAAAAGCTATTAATAATTTTGTCTGTATCAATTAATATGTTTAATATGTTATTGATACTCGATAGTTCCGAGACTAAATTAATTGTTAATTGATTTTTACTATAGTTAAAGAGGAAATTGCTGGGAGCGGCATCACTAATATTATAATTTTTACTTTGCTTAGGGGAAAATCCTAATCCTTCAGGCAGTCCATTATTAAAGTCATAAAAAGTATGAGCTTCAGAATCAACTTTAATAGGCTTAAATTTGGCTTGAGCTACTTCTGCTGTTCCTACGGATAAGGCAACAAGAGAAGTTCCAACAGTGGTTAAAAGTAATTTGTTAACAATTTTCACGATAGTATTTATTTTATCTAAGGGTTGGTATCAAGTAGTTATAAATAGTTAATTTATTTTTACTAATTTCTACTATATATATGTTAAAGACGAAATTGCTGCGATCGGTATCACTAATATTATAATTTTTACTTTGCTTAGGAGAAAACCTTAACCCTTAAGGCAGTCAATTATTAAAGCCACAGAAAGTATGAACTTCTCAATCAGCTTCAATAGGCTTAAAGCTGAAGACTTAGAAATGTTAAAGATCAAAAAAGTTGGCTATTTGTCATTTGGCAATAAAATACAAATTGTTGACTAATAACGCCCAACTTTCCTGAAATAGTTGCTTATTCTCTAGCAATAGATATACAAAAGAACAAATGGCCCAAATATGAGAATATTTAACCTAGTCAAACTAATAACAGATAACAGGACTTAGGCAATATAGCACTACGCGCAAGTCAGAAGTTAGAAGTAGTCCCCGACTAATACCAATTCACTTTAAAGATGTCACAAATAGTTTCAAACTTTAAATGTCAAATAATTGCCTCAAACCTCTATCTTGTCAAAGTTTTTAGCCTATCCAATCTAACTTCTGAATTCTGAATTCTGTGAAATGGTATAAGTTTGAGCATTTATAAATGTCCCCGTCCTATTTGGGTGATGCTATATAAAATATTTCTGGCATTACAAGGGACAGCGTTTGCGGAGCATTCCGTCAGGAAAGTAATCTCAAGCCAATTTTTGCGTTTCTTATAGCTAAGTCCTGAGATAATTTGTTAGTTGGAAATTGGAGGAAAATTTTACAAAATGAAGCGCTCTCTATTTTTATTGATAAGTCTAGCTGTTTTAAGTATAACATCCTGTAGTGCCGTCAAAGAAATTCAGGAATTAATCGACCCTCCCCCACCACCGACACCCACTGCATCCCCTGTCAAACAAAAAGAACAAAGAAAATTATTTCCGATCGAGCAAAACGGAAAATATGGGTATATCAATAAGACAGGAAAAATATTGATTCGACCAAGATTCGATCGGGTAAAAGATTTCTCAGAAGGATTAGCAGCGGTAAAAATTGATGAAAAGTGGGGTTATATTAATGAAAAAGGAGAAATAGTTATCAAGCCAGAATTTGATTCTGTTTTACGTTTTTCCCAAGGATTAGCACCAGTCAAAAAACTTAGTGAAAGATGGAGTTATATACCTTGTCTTTGACGTTTAGCTTGTTGTAGTTCAGCAATTTTCATTTCCAGTAAACTGAGAGTATTAGCTGGTAATTTTTCACCTAAAGTTGTTGACTGTCCTTCATCATCATTAATAGGTTT
>NZ_JAAHGT010000758.1 GCF_010672385.1 Okeania sp. SIO2F4 | reverse complement strand
CAATCCCCAAAACTTTGACCTCCACCGTCTGCTAGATGACATTGATGATATGTTTAAAATCAAAGCAGAGGAGAAAAATCTCTACTTACTGATGGAGTATGAACCCGATCTGCTCCGCTATGTCCGTACCGATGAAATTAAATTGCGCCAAGTGCTGATTAATTTGATTAACAACGCCCTCAAATTTACTCAATCTGGTGGCGTTTCAATTAGAGCTGGCAATCTGAAAACTAATAGTCAAGCTCAAGTATTAGATGCTAATTCCCCTACACTTCATTTTGAAATTGAAGATTCAGGAGCGGGAATTGCTCAAGAAGAATTAGAACATCTTTTTCAAGCCTTTAGCCAAACCAAAACCGGAAAACAAGCTCAGGAAGGAACGGGTTTAGGATTATCTATTAGCAACCAATTTGTGCGTTTGATGGGAGGCGAGATCAAAGTTAAAAGTGTCGTGGGGCAAGGCACAACTTTCCTATTTGATATTCAAGTTACTGAAGTAGCAGCCAGCGATATTACCACAAACCAGCCATCTCGCCGAGTTATTGCTCTCGAACCCAATCAACCCAAATATCGTATTCTTATCGTTGATGATAAAGCGATCAATCGCCAATTATTAATTAAACTACTTTCTCCCTTGGGATTTGAACTTCAAGAGGCAAATAACGGTCAAGAAGCTGTGGATATTTGGGAGAAATGGGAACCGCACTTAATCTGGATGGATATACGGATGCCAGTGATGGATGGTTACACTGCTAGCAAAATTATTAAATCTCACCTCAAAGGTCAAGCAACAGCAATTATTGCCTTAACAGCAAGCATCTTAGAAGAAGAAAAAGCAGTAGTCATGTCCGCAGGATGCGATGATTTTGTGAGAAAACCTTTTCGAGAGGAAGAAATTTTTAAGGTGATGAATAAACATATTGGTGTCAAATATGTTTATGAAGATTTAATTCCAGAAAATACGGCAACAACAACAAAAGAGGTTTTAACCCCAGAGGTAATGGCAGAAATTCCCACTGAGATTTTAGCCCAACTCGAAGAAGCAGTCATGTTTTCTGATGAGGACTTAATTGCCACGCTAATAAAACAAATCGCTACTCATAATGATTCTTTGGCTCTGGCACTAAAAACTTCTCTGCATAACTTTGAGTATGAAAAAGTCTTGAGTTTAATCTCAGCAACCATAGCATACAAGGAGTAATATCATGTCCGGTAGCATTGGTGTAAAAAGAGTGTGGGAAGGGTGGGAAGTGTGGGAAGTGTGGGAAGTGTGGGAAGTGTGGGAAGTGTGGGAAGTGTGGGAAGATTTGGTAATGGTTGAAGATAGAACATTTTTTTCTACCGAATTAAGCGGATTTGATATAATCAGGACTTACGAAGTATGACGAAAATACGTCATTGCGACCGACAGGGAAGCAATCTCAAATCGTGGTTTTTCGTACCTCATGCGTAAGTCCTGATAATATAAGGAGTAATATCATGTCCGGATAATTAGTGATAAAAACACTTCTTTTTCCTGGTACATTCTTTTCTCCTGTCTCCTGACTCCTCCCTAATAGACATCTCCGATAATCAAAAATCAAATCAATTATCGTACAGAAATAATCAATTCTTTCCCCCTACTCCCTACTCCCTACTCCCTACTCCCTCTTTTCCGGAGAGGTCTAATTATTTATAACTGTTCAACCAGACATGATATAAACATGAATTCTACTCAAGAGCAAATCATTATTATTGATGATACCCCAGCCAATTTACACGTACTTAGCAGTCTGTTAAAGGAAAACGGCTATTTGGTGCGAGCATTTCCTAGTGGAAAATTGGCTTTAACATTTATTGAAAAATTTTCTCCTAGTTTGATTTTGCTGGATATTAAAATGCCAAACATGGACGGGTACGAAGTTTGTCAACATCTCAAAGCAAATGAATTGACTTACGATATTCCAGTAATTTTTATTAGTGCTTTAGATGAAGTAATGGATAAGCTCAAAGCTTTTACTGTGGGAGGGGTGGATTATATTACGAAACCATTTCAAGCCGAGGAAGTTTTAGCTCGCATTTCTACTCATTTAGAACTCACTCGCCTGCAAAAACTTCTGAAACAAGAAAATTATATGCAAGCTCAACAATTAGCAGAACAAAATAAACAACTCCAGCAGGTGAATCAGGAATTAGAAACAGCTAATCAGGAACTGAATAAAAAATACGATGAACTAAAACAAGCCCAACTCACTATTATTCAAAGCGAGAAAATGGCTACCTTGGGAAATCTCGTGGCGGGAGTAGCCCACGAAATTAACAATCCCGTGGGGTTTATTTCCGGCAATTTAGATTATGCCACTGAATACATTCAATATTTAATAGATTTGTTGGAGCTTTATCAACAAGGTATTGATTGGAATAGTCAAACAACTCAAGAAAAAATTGAAGAGATAGAATTAGATTATTTATTGACAGATTTACCAGGATTAATTGACTCAATGAAAGAAGGAACAAAACGTATTGCAGAGATTAGTAAATCTATGCGAACTTTCTCCCGTGACGATACAATTGCTAAGGTAGCTTTTAATATCCATGATGGTATCGACAGCACTTTATTAATTCTCAGACACCGACTCAAACCCAATGAAAAACGACCAGAAATAGAAGTAGTAAAAAACTATGGCAAACTGCCACCAGTATATTGTTATCCCGGACAATTAAATCAAGTATTTATGAATTTAATTGCTAATAGCATTGATGCTTTAGAAGAAAGTAATTTTGGGAAAACTTTCGCCGAAATCAAAGCAGCACCAAATCAGATTACTATTACTACAGAAATTGATTCAAAAACACAACAGGCAATTATCCGTATAGGAGATAATGGTATAGGTATGAGTGAGGAAGTTAAAAATAAAATATTCTGTCATTTATTTACCACAAAAGGAGTAGGAAAAGGAACAGGTTTAGGTTTATCAATTTCTCTGCAAATAGTAGAGGAAAAACATGGAGGGAAAATTACTTGTACTTCAGAATTAGGAACAGGAACTGAGTTTACAATTAGTTTGCCAAATAATTAGATATTAGCTCGAATCCAGGAGTATCGGTACAATAGAGTTGTGGTGAAAATAGTCAAATAGTTACGGCGCTGCTAATGATAGAAGATAATTGATAAAATGTTGAAATAAATAAATTAAGCATAACTATGAACTTAACTATTACATCCTTAACTAATTACGAAATAGGTGACTTAATACATGAAAGCGAGCGCACTCTTGTCTATCGTGGAGTGGCTAAAGCAGATACTCAACCAGTGGTAATTAAACTGATGCGCAATGACTTTCCTTCTTTTCAGGAATTAGTCCAGTTTCGCAACCAATACACCATTGCTAAAAATCTATCTGTTGAAGGTATAGTTAAACCATTAGCTCTGTTAAATTATCAGAATCGCTATGCCTTAATTATGCCAGACTTTGGTGGCATTTCTTTAGGTGAATATTATCAAAATTTCTTGTCTGATATCAAAGACATATCCGAATTTTTAGACATAGCTATTCAAATAGCAGAAATTATCTATCAATTACACCAAAACCGAATTATTCATAAAGATATTAAACCAGCAAATATACTAATTAATCCTACCACCAAAGAGATATACCTCATCGACTTCAGCATCTCTTCTCTGTTACCAAGGGAAACTCAAGAAATTCAGAACCCTAATGTCTTAGAAGGAACTTTAGCTTATATTTCCCCCGAACAAACCGGGCGGATGAACCGAGGAATTGACTATCGCAGCGATTTTTATTCCCTCGGAGTCACCTTTTATCAACTGCTAACCGGAGAACTTCCGTTCAAATCTGAGGACCCGATGGAATTAGTTCATTGTCACATTGTGAAAATTCCCATTCCACCTCATAAAGTCAAACCGGAAATACCCAAGGCGCTATCAGAAATAGTGATGAAACTAATAGCAAAAACAGCCGAAGACCGCTATCAAAGTGCCCGAGGAATCAAACACGATTTAGAAAAGTGTTGGCAGCAGTGGCAAGAGACTGGTAGTATCGTCGAGTTTGAGTTGGGAGAGCGGGATATCTCAGAGCGCTTCCTCATTCCCGAAAAACTCTACGGGCGAGAAAAAGAAGTACAAACTTTACTTGATGCTTTCAATCGCGTCAGTCAAGAAAATAGCGAATTGCTCTTAGTAGAGGGATATTCGGGGGTCGGAAAAACCGCCGTCGTCAACGAAGTTCACAAACTCATCGTCCGACAACGAGGCTATTTCATCAAGGGTAAATTCGACCAATTCAGTCGTAATATCCCTTTCAGTGCATTTTTGCAATCCTTTCGAGACTTGATGGGGCAATTACTGGGAGAAGGAGATGCCGAATTAGCCAACTGGAAAGAGAAAATCTTAGAAGCAGTGGGAGAAAATGGGCAAGTTCTCATTGATGTGATTCCCGAACTCGAACGCATCATCGGACAACAACCCCCCGTCCCTGAACTATCAGGAACGGCTGCCCAAAATCGTTTTAACCTCCTATTCCAGAAGTTTATCGCCGTCTTTACCACCCAAGAACATCCCTTAACACTCTTTCTCGATGATTTGCAATGGGCAGATTCAGCCTCCCTCAATCTGATGAAAGTCCTGATGGGGGATAGCCAGACGCGATATTTACTCCTGTTGGGAGCCTATCGAGATAACGAAGTCTTCCGTTCTTAGAAACCTACGATAATCTATAGAAATCTATGATTATCTGTTCTATTCCCTATTCCACTGGCAACGTCGGCGTTATCCAGCTCCTCAGGCTGACACGGACGTTCGCGTTAGCGGAGCGTA
>NZ_JAAHGT010000757.1 GCF_010672385.1 Okeania sp. SIO2F4 | reverse complement strand
TAGGTTAATAGAGGTTTAACCCCCTAATTATACACATTTAGAAGCTGATAGGTGAGTGCTGAATGCTATTAAGTTAGAGTTTGCAAACTTCCTTATATTTTTTCACCAACTCAATACCAGCTTGAGTCATTTTTTCTCCTTCATCTTCTAATTTTTCTAGAGAAGTAAACCCAAAACGTTGAGCATCCCGTAAAGTTCTAGAAACTACTAAAAGACGACCGCAAAATACTAACGCCCAACCAAATCCTTCATGGTTGATACTAATAACTACTTGCATAATTTGATTAGTTTCTAATTCAATGCTAGTAGCTATTGCATTGTAGAATAACTTAATCCGAGCTAAAGTCATCGGATCGACTTCATTTTCGGTGGAAATCTGGCGCTTTTCTTGCTTGCTAACAACGTAAGGCTTGAGAATTAATTCAGGAGACCAAGACTTATATACTCCATAGGAGTCTTGAGCTTGAACTGCTCTAATTAATTCCTTAATAAAAGGAGCAGAATAAATGTCAGTTGTTGTTGTTGTTGTTTCTGTTTGAACTGTCATAGTTTTATACCTCTTCAAGTACAGCTTCTAAGTCAGATTCGGAAGTTTTTTGTAAAGCTTTCCTTAACCAAGGGGGAGGACTTCCTTTTAATGTTTGTACCAATCTGTCAAGAACTTCAGTAATAGTTTGTTCTGCTGAAGTTGACTTCATGGGAGTAACTTTTTTGTTGATTAAACGACCTGCTGCGGGACCGCCAATTTCTAACACATAAACTATTGTGCAGTCGAGTAAAGCTGCTACTTTGGCATGAAGTTTTTCTAGTTTATCTTGTTTGGGAGCATCTTGATCTAGATTACCACCAAAAGTTAATGGTTCTAGAACTTCATATCCTTTGTCATCAACTTCATATAAAGCCATTTGTTTAGAAGAACCAAAATGACCATCTATATGAACTAAATCAGTGGTTGCAAATGCAACTTTCATTGTTTTTTTCCTCCTTGTTGTATGTACCAAATAACTAATAGTAAACTGCCATTAGTTCTTGATAACAAGCTTGTTTTGAAGCGGTGCAGAAACCAGGTTTTTCAAGAAAAGTTCCTAGAAGTTTGTAGTTGGGCTAAAGCCCTCAAATCTTGATATTTTGGGCTAAAGCCCAACTACCAGCCTAATAAACCCGGTTTCTTGTTTCTAACTTATTAACAATAATGAATAATCATTACTGTGAATTTTTGATTCTTCTTGCTCTAAGAAAGAAGTGGTGTAGGAAGCAGGTTTTTCAGGAAAGCTCGTAGGGGTTTGTAGTTGGGCTTTAGCCCTCAAATCTTGACCTTTTGGGCTAAAGCCCAACTACGAGCTTAATAAACCAGGTTTTTTGTGTCTAACTTATTGACAATAATGAATAATCATTACTATGAATTTTTGATTCTTCTTGCTCTAAGAAAATATTACCAATGTCAAATAATAAGTTCATCGTACCACGATAACCAACATAACAACGTTGACCATTACCGAGGCGATCGTGAATTGGCATTCCCATCCGATATAGAGCAATACCTAACTTCTCAGATATTAGCTTACCATGAGAATTGGTAATTAGTAAATCTGAACCTGCTGCTACTTCTTCCAAGTCTCCCAAGTCCCCAATTATCACATTTTCTGTGGGTAATTTTTCTAGTAATGGCGATCGCGTAGTTGTTACGGCAGCTTTAATATCTGCCCCCATTTCTCGTAAAAACCAACTTGTTGCCCAAAGTAAATCTGGCTCCAAAGCAATAGATATTTGCTTATGACCAAAATAGAAGTGAGTATCCAACATCGCATCCTGTAACTGCCGACGTTGGCGTTGGTACTTCTGAGGCACTTCGCAACCCCGGTCGAGATGAGGATCTGTACGAGACACAATTATCTGAGACAATTTTAACATGAAACTGTCTACAGCACCCAAACCAGTCAACCGAGGGAATACTTGATATTGAGTACCAAATTTTTCTTGCAATATCTGAGCAGCATTCCGCAGACTTTCCCCAATAACAAAGGTGAAAGCTGAATTACATAAATTACGCAATTCCTCTATTGTAGTACCACCTGAACTCGTCGCACTATAAATATCATCAATTAAATGTCCGTCCAAAGACTGAGATATATCTGGTACAACTATGGGAATTAAACCAAAGCCTTCCACGATATCTTTAACTTCCTGCACATCTCCAGGAGCAAGACAAGAACCTGCTAAAATTGTAATGAAAGGTTTTTTAGTTTCAGTGGGAATAGGTTCGCCATAATCATAAGCTACTATACGTTCTACTGTAGCAGCAAAACCGTCCTGAGCAGAACCCTTATAATCTGGAGTAGAAACATTTAATATGGGGAACCCATCTAACTCTGGATGGTCTTCCCTAAATTTCTTGAGAATGCGTTCCATGTCATCGCCCCTGGTTTCAGTTAAACCAGTGGTCAACAAACCAATAACTTCTGGTTTAGACTTCTCAACCTGAGTGAGCAGAGCTTTATCAACGTTATCTTCCCCTCCCAAAATAGTTGTCACTTCACTCATAGCAGTGGTAGACAGGGGAATAGCTTCTTGGAAATGATTTACCAATAATACTTTAGCAAAAGCAGTACAACCTTGAGTTCCGTGGAACATTGGCATCATGCCTTTAATTCCTAAATAAGCTAAAGCTGCACCTAGAGGTTGACTTAGTTTCAGAGGATTTGTGGATAAGGATTTTTTGGGAACGCTTACCTGTGCAGGTGGGTTATTAGCTAGACTAGGTAAAGTTTCTACCTCCAAGACATTATCCAACTGACAATCATCTAACCAAGGTGCTGGTTGTCTGACTTGTTCCCAAACTGGACTATGGAGAGCTTCATCTAATTCTTTTGCCATTTCAATCATCCCATGATATCCGGCGTAGGGATGGTGGCGTTCTTGGTTAATGTGTAAAAATGGAATTCTTGCTTTCAGGGCGGTATATTGGTTACGACCTCCTGCGATGAGC
The DNA here is from genome assembly GCF_010672385.1 of Okeania sp. SIO2F4. GTDB lineage: Bacteria > Cyanobacteriota > Cyanobacteriia > Cyanobacteriales > Microcoleaceae > Trichodesmium. Next base: position 1,833 of record NZ_JAAHGT010000757.1, on the reverse strand, counting down.
ATATCAGCTTTAGTGTCGGCAATGACTTTCAGCAAAATTTCGGCATTACCCTTTTCTAGCAAAATGCCATCCTTACCAAGCAACTTTTTGATTTTGGCTTTATCCTCTTCCGTACTTTTCTTGGTGCTAGTAGCAACCACATCCATTCCTAAATCTTTAGCTGCGGAAATAATAGACCAACTTTTCACCCCACCTGTGTAGAGTACAACTCTTTTACCTTTGAGACGTTGGCGATAGGGTTCTAATATTTCTTGGAGAATAGCTGTTTCTTCAGCAATGAGTTTTTCTGTCCGCTCTTTCAAGTCATCATAGCCAAGTTGAGCTGCTATATTTCTGAGGCAGTTATTAATATCGGCAACACCATAAAATGATTCTTCAATGTAAGGAATGCCGTATTGTTCCTCCATTTTCCGTGCCATGTTGATCATTGCTTTAGAGCAGATCATAACGTTGAGTTTGGCACGGTGAGCGTAACAAACTTCTTCGTAGGTAGCATCTCCTGTGATTTTTGACAATACCCGAATGCCGAGTTTTTCAAACAAGGGTAGCATTGCCCACATTTCACCAGCAATATTATATTCACCAATTAGGTTAATGTCGTAGGGTGTAGTAAATTCTGGCTCGGAAGTACCAACTACATGGTCTAATAATGCTTCTGCACTAACCCGGTTGCCAAGATTTTTGCTACCGATGAAACCAGGAGAGTTAACAGGAATGACCGGAAGTTCTAATTTTTTTGTAGCGACTTTACAAACTGTTTCTAGGTCATCTCCAATTAAGGAAGTAACACAGGTGGCGTAGACAAAAATGGCAGGAGGTTGATAACGTTTTTTTAATTCAGCGATCGCCCTCAATAATTTTTTCTCACCGCCCATGATAATGTCATTTTCACCCATGTCGGTGGTAAAACCCATTTTGTAGAGATGGGAACCGGAGGAAAGACTACCACGAGTTCCCCAGGAATTACCAGAACAACCTAAAGGTCCATGAACCAGGTGAGCTGCATCTGTAATGGGTACAAGGGCAATGCTAGCTCCGTCAAAAGCGCAACCTCCTTGAGCTGCTCCGGGTGACGCTTGTTGATTACAGCCTTTCTGTTTTTTATCTCCGTTATTTTTGTGATGGTTGTGTTCGCAACCAGGCTCATTCAATAGTTCGGCAACTTTGCCTGGGGTCATCATAGCCATGTTATTAAGTCTCTTTTTTTATTAACTACTATGGGGCGGGTTATGGAGTATCTAATCTTAAGAATGACAAATTTTTATTATTGGTTTTGTATAGAGGTTATCATTTTGTAGGTTGGGTTGAGGTGCTCACACAGATTATGCCACGGATGCACAGATTAAGTAAGCGTAGGTTGGGTTGAGCAACGAAACCCAACTTTGTTTGTAGTAGGACTTTAGCCCTCTCTATCTTAGTCCAGTAGGGTGCGTTAGACGGCTATAACTACCAGGTGTGAAAGCCATTTAGCAGTCCGTCGTAACGCACCATTTTAGATTTGTCTGTCCACTATCAAATTTTTACAAATCAATTTATCAGGACTTACGCACTGACGCTATCGGTAGGGGCAATTCATGTTTGCGGAGCATTCCGTAGGAAATTGCCCCTACAAAAAACACAATTTACATATCTTTATGCATAAGTCCAGTTATTAGAGATGGTGCGTTACGCTTTCCTGCGGAATGCTGCGCAAACGCTAACACACCCTACTAGACTGACTAATATGATGTCCGGATAATATTGACATCCTCCCGACGCTGCACTTGCGTGACAGCGCGGGATTCCTAACCATCGCGCTATTTGGGCTTTCTGCTGCCTCTTGCAGAGGAGCTG
>NZ_JAAHGT010000756.1 GCF_010672385.1 Okeania sp. SIO2F4 | reverse complement strand
ATAGGCTGTTAAATAATGGCGCGATCTCTGGTTAACAATTCATTAATAAAAGTAAGTTTTTTGATAAGATTATTTAGAGCCATACTTGAACTATTGTTCAATAAAGATGGGGGGTGTAGTGCGTTAGCTCTTCTAACGCACTACACCTCATTCATTCTCAATAAGAGTTTGATTTTAGTTGAAGTATTCTTCAGTTCCCGAACGCAAATTCGTCTCTATATATAGCTTTCAACTAGCTTGTCACCCCGTGAGGGGAAAAACCCACCTCAAAAAACAGGATTCCGCCATTATTTGGGTGGATTATTAGGGGAAAGTGAAAGAAAAAACAGATCACGAACATCGCCAATAACTCTATTGGAGTTGTTTATAATCGCCTACATCATTTCATAGCAGATTCTCATAATCGAGCCTAGTAAAATCAATGAACGTCCTCTCAAAATAATTAACAAACGTTCTCAAACCAAATTCAAGAAAGGGTTTAGTTTAATTTTAGACGACTCTGGACACCGAAAAAGCGCACCGCCTGCGCCGAGGTTTCCTCGGCGTAAAGACGGAGCAAGAAGCGGTAATTTTACATCGGGAGTAGGCCGACAATATATTGGAGAAATAGGTAAAACAGATAAGGTCATAGTGAGTATAACAACTCATCCGATACGATGGTAAAAAAAGCTTACCTTGAGAAATTGAATTAGATCAACATTCTAGTTGCTTACCGGAAGGAAAAGATGACAAATTATTTCACAAAAAGCCAGATATAGGAATAGATTTAATAGACCGCACCCAGGCCAGAGGTCTGAGTCCAGGAGTAGTGTTAATTGATACAGGTTATGGCATGGGATACAACATTTCTGAAAAAACTCGAGGAAAGGGAATTAAAATATTTAGGAAGCATTGCAAAAAACCGAAAAATAGTAGTTAAACAAAAATCCAACCAAGAAATAGAAACTAGAATAGATGAAGCGAGCTAAAAGCATACCAATAGAGGAATTTGAACCAGTTATCTTAAGTTGAGAAAAAGCAAAAATAGTTTGGGTTACTACATTTAGAGCATCAACTTCGCGCCTTCAAGGAGAAAGAACTTTTGAAGCGCGTTATGAATGCTAGTTCTGTAGAAGAGGCAACAAAAATTGATTATTAGATCACCAATTTTGAGCCTTCAAAAGTAAAATCTGAGTGGATAGTAAATAGCTACTCGCTCCAGAAATTGGATAGAGGTTTTTTACACAGAAGCAATCATGATGGTTAGGATTAAAAGAGTATCAAGTGAGAGATAAATGGAGTTGAGAACGTCATTTGATCCTGGTCTGATCGTGCTTATACTTTGATCATTTGTAATAAGTTAACTGGGGGACGTGCATTGGCAATGGGGAAATAAACCTTTGAAGACATTTACTGATGCTGATCAAGCTTTTCCTAGAGCCATGTATGCACCGTTTTGTTAACTGGTTAACTAACAACATTGACGTCTTTGCCTTTCACAAACAGAGTTTAGGCTATATTTGGGCTTAAAAGTTGTGTAAGTCCCGTTAGGGACAATAGTGTCGCTACGCGGAAGTTAAAAGTCAAAAGTGTTGATTAGTAAGGCTTTTAGGATTTTGTAACTGGTCAGTTATTTCCGCCATTATCCAATAGTCATCTTATGATTCCCACAATTTCTTGATGCACTACTCTATAAATTGATAGCTTTTGGGAATTTTTGGTCTTGCTAAATGATTTATGATTTTTCTAGATTTTGAATTACGGTTTGTAGCTTTCACCTATCTGTATAATAGCTATAATCAGCAATGCCGAATTTTATTTTAAAATTAATTTGGCTTTTTGCAAATTTAGTAAAACATATTACTTAAAATAAGAGGTTATTCATGGCAATTCAACTTCAACAAGCTCTAGAAGTAGGAAAATATCTTTTGACTCAACGTCTCAAAGGGCATAAACGTTTCCCCTTAGTTTTAATGTTAGAACCTTTATTTAGATGTAATTTAGCTTGCCCTGGTTGTGGCAAGATTCAGCATCCTAAAGAAATACTCAAGCAAAATTTAACGCCTCAAGAATGTTTTGCTGCTGTAGAAGAATGTGGCGCTCCTGTGGTTTCTATTCCAGGAGGAGAACCTTTATTACATCCACAAATTGATGAAATTGTACAAGGGTTAGTTGAGCGTAGAAAATTTGTTTATTTATGTACTAATGGTTTGTTACTGGAAAAGAATCTCAATCGATTTCGACCTTCTCCTTATCTAACTTTTAGTGTTCATCTTGATGGTTTACAACCAACTCACGATAAATGTGTGGATAAACAAGGGGTGTTTGAAATAGCAGTTAAAGCAATTCTGGCTGCTAAAGCTAGAGGATTTCGAGTTACTACTAATACTACTGTATTTGAGGGAATAGATCCTAAACAAATACAGGATTTTTTTGATTTTTTGGAAAGTTTAAATATTGATGGAATGATGATTTCTCCTGGTTATAGTTATGAGTGGGCACCAGACCAAGATAATTTTCTGAAGCGACAACAAACAAGGTTATTATTCAGAGAAATTCTTGCTCCTTTTAAAGCTGGTAAAAAGAATTGGAATTTTAATCATAATCCTCTATTTTTAGATTTTTTGATGGGGGAAAAAGATTATGATTGTACTCCTTGGGGTAGTCCTAGTTATAGTGTTCTTGGTTGGCAAAAACCTTGTTATTTAATGAATGAAGGATATTATGCTACTTTTAAGGAACTTTTAGAGAAAAGTAATTGGGATAATTATGGTTATAAAAGTAGAAATCCTAAATGTGCTGATTGTATGGTTCATTGTGGTTATGAACCAACAGCGGCAATGGCAGCAATGGAGTTAGAAAATATTCCTCAAGTTGTGGGTTCTTTGTTGAAAATTAGTGGTTAAATTAAGAGGGGAGAGGGAAGAGAGATTCAATAATTGATAATTGATAATGGATAATTGATAATTACCTCTCCCTAAAACGGATTGGATTGAATAAAAGGAAAATTTTTTCTCTCTTGGTCGATTGGAGGCAAGCGAGGAGACCTCGCCATCCCATCCTTCGGAATGCTCCGCAAACGACCGCTTGTTTCTCCTTGCCGATGAGAGGCTTTAAACCTTAATTATTCGGTAGGGAGAAATAATTGATAATTTATGGATAAGAATTGGTTGGATTTGGGATTTTTGGAGATGTTTAATATATAATCCTGGTAATTAGTTATCCTATCACCCTCGGAGTCAGGTAGGGGAGCCGTCGGATTGGCGACGTACAGGAGAAAGAAAGGATTTGAGCTATTAAATTTTTACATTCGTATTCAATACAACATCTGTATTCAGAGGAAGTAATACCGTTTCACGGAAGTCAAAAGTTAAAAGTCAAAAGTTAAAAGTAAGATTTTATAGGCTCAAAACTTTGACGCACTCAGTAATTTTAGGAAATTATTTGACATAAAGTATAAGATAAGTAGTGTAGCCTAAGTTGATGAAATTGGTATAATATTCCGATTAGTGTATAATCGGATTTTATATAAAAACTAATAATAAATTTAACATGAGTGAATTATTTAATTTTAATGGTATTACTATTCAAGCCATGTTTGGTCTTGCTATAGGAATCTTAGTATTAGCCAGTACACCAGGACCTGGTATTTTAGCAGCTACTTCTTGTGCCTTAGTATCAGGTTTTCGTTCATCCCTTTTAGTAATAGCGGGAATTGTTATAGGAGATCTTATATTTCTTTTCATAGCAATTTTCGGACTAACATTAGTGACTCAATTTATTGACAATGCTTTTATTATCATTAGAGTTTTAGGTGGTCTTTATTTAGTTTGGTTAGGCTGGAAACTTTGGACATCAGCACCTATCAATTTAGAAAATGATGATGAGGCATCAAATAAAACTTATTTAAAAAATTTTACGGCAGGTTTAGCTATTACACTTAGTAATCCTAAAGTTATTATTTTTTATGGTGCTTTTCTTCCTGTTTTTGTCAACCTTAACGATTTAAAAGTAAATAGTATAGTTTTAATTGCTACTTTTATGACCGTTATTGTTTCTCTAGTAACTGGATTTTATGCTTATTTAGCTTCTCGTGCTAGATTATTATTTAAAAGCGAAAAAGCTATGACTAATATTAATCGTATAGCTGGGACTGTCATGTTTAGTGTTGCTCTTTTAGTAATTTTAATTGGTTAATAATAAAGTAAGCATTCAGCTATTATAGCAATCCTCAATAGGGTTTGCTGAAAAAGTCTTTTTAGTCTTTTTAGTAGTCAATAGTCAATAGTCAGTAGTCAGTAGAAATGGTGGATTACAGAAGATGTAATCGGATATATTTGTCCCTAAATTTTGGAGCTGTTGTCTGCTCAAAACCCTCACTTTTTCAACTATTGATAGCCATTAGCTGGCTCTTTTAGAGAACAAAAATGGCTTTAACCTTTATCTATCAATGGTTTCAGATTTATTCAGCAAACCCTAAATAGATTGTAAGATTTTATCTTGGGGGTTTGGTCTCCAAACCCTGGTAAAAATAATGGGATTTGCAAACCAAACCCCTACAGTTTTTCTCACAAAGCATTTCATATTGCTATAGCATTCAGCTATCAGCAATAAGCAGCAATAAGAACCTAGTTTTGAGGGTATGTTTTGTAAACATCTTTTTTCTCTTTTTAATTTGCACTAAAAACAATAGCTGATAGCTGACTGCTGAATGCTTACAAAAAAAGGAAAATAATAGAGGTAGCTGTCTAATAATAAGATGAGGAAAAACCCGATATTTTCAATTTGATTTAATCAAATTTTTCAACTCCCGCCAAATAGAAGGTTGACTAGAAGTTGATGCG
>NZ_JAAHGT010000755.1 GCF_010672385.1 Okeania sp. SIO2F4 | reverse complement strand
TTATGCTGCAACAAATACATTTTTTAGAAAGTTCTAAGTCATGTAATGTTTAGCATACTTTTGCATCTTTAAGACTATCTTTGATGATCTACTGGATAAATTTGAGTAGATTCTTTAGAGGATATGCTAATCAGGTTAAAACCTTGATTATCATTTTCCCCTACCCTAGCACCAATAAATTTGCAACTCCTTTAGGCAGTGTTAATTGTCACTACTCTCTCAAGTCCAAGACTATTGAGCCTACTTTTTAGTATTAGTCGATTCAGTCAATTTAAATAACAACCTGCTAAGGGATGGGCTAATAACAGAGTCCATTACACCGAATTAACTTTTTCAATTAATTACCATTTAACTGAAATATCCCAAACCTATCAGGTTTTCACCATGTTGTTAAAGGTCTTTATATTTATACAAATTAGAGCATATTTGACTACAGTTTAAAAACCACCTTAGGGTTTTGCTTCCACCACATTAATAAAGATAGTGCTTGAAAAACTTTCAGGAGTTTTTGATAATATTCTTTGAACAAGAAATATGAACATTTTAAAGTGTATCATAGTCTTATTGATTGTCAATTGCCCAATTTACAGATTCATCTAATTTTTTTGGGAACAAATTTTAAATTTACTCCGTCCAATAATTTTTATATCGTAAATTTGTATTTATTATGGTTAACTTTAACTAGATACTAAATATTTAATCAAATAGTTAAACATAACAATGTTGCTTAATTTTTTCAAGTGATATTTTTACTGAAAAAAAGGGTTTAAAGCCTCCGCCTAAAAGGGGGACTTTTTGTGATAGTTGGGAAAACCTGATTCAAATAAGTAGTTAGGTAAAATTAAACCTAATGTAATTTCAGCAAGTAAATTTCCCAAAACTATTCTGCATAAAGACTCCTAAGTCCTAACTGCTCGACTTGAAAATTACAGCATATTTCGGGCAAATGATGTACAAGATAAATGATGAAAATATTGTAGTGCGGGCATCTTGCCCGCGATGGGTGTATCTCATAACAGTGGAAAGCGCTGTAAGAATGAAAATAATTTGAAAATACGCTTGCCATAACAAAAAAACATCTGTTATAATAATTATCTGTTACCCAAGGAGAGGTGGCTGAGTGGTCGAAAGCGGCTCACTGCTAATGAGTTGTACGGGAGAACCCCGTACCGAGGGTTCGAATCCCTCCCTCTCCGTAGAATTAAATAGCCAAATTAACTAGCTATTAGCTTTCAGCATGACCCAGGAAATGCTTCCTTCCCAAATAGCTTTCAGCTAAAAATAACTTATGTTTCGGTGTCCAACGCCGATCAATTTTTCACCCCACCCTTTAAGAGTGGTTTTTTGTGATTCCAAGATTTTGGCAGATTTAATATCAAATCTGGTTGAATACTTATTATATGGTTGGGGGAGATGGGGAGATGGGGAGATGGAAAGATGGGGAGATGGGGGGATTGAAGTAATTATAGAATTATCAACATAATTACTAAACCAAGATTTTTCCAGCTCCGCACCTCCTAACCTCCTGACTTCTGACTCCTTAGTCCTAAAAAACTTAATGTTGAGGAAGATACCAAATGGGTTATATAGAGCGCTGAAACTTAGGTATTTTGCTCACAATTTTTTCATTGCCTCCACAAACTTTTGGGAAATATAAGGTAATATTCTCTGATTCCTACTAATCTCTTTGCCTTCTGTAAATACAACTAAGAGATATGGCTGAAGATTTGGTAACTCTATATAAGCAAAATTGTGACGTACATAGGTATCTACAATTCCTGTAGACCATATATTAGCATTTTGAGGAAGACTCTCATCTAAGAACCCTATAGCTTGGCCTTTAGTTACATCTTTTGCATCTTCTTGCCTAGGATTTTTCTTGAACAAATTCATCATTTTCTCTGAAGCTTGACGGGATACTGCAATCCCACCAACAATACTATGTAATAAACGAGCTGCAGCATTAGTTGTGAGGATATTCCGATTTTCCATCAATAATCCTTGGAAAATGCGTTCTCGACCATAAGGGCCATCAAACCATGTTTTTTGATTAATATTAATGGACTTTAACTCAGGCCACTTGAGAGATTGAAAATAACGGTTGACAAAATTACGTTGATATTTCCAAGTTTGAAAAGGTCCAGGTGATAATTCAGGTCCACTAGTAGTTCCCGTTAAAACATCTACAACTAGACCAGTGGCATCGTGATTTGAAGAAAGGATCATATCTCCAATTGCTCTTTCTAACTCTGGTGAAGTTTTGACCATTCCTTTCTCTAGCCACTCATAAATAGCTACAAGATAGAATAAATGGACTATTCTTCCAGGATATATCCGCTCATCACCGCGATCGCTCCAACCACGCACTTGCTTTTGCCAAAATTCTGTGGCATTCTTAATATTTCTGGCTCTTGGTGAATAGTAAACTAACCAAGTTATGGCAATTTGCTCACAAGTTAGTTCTGAAAATTCTAACTTGGTTGCTTCTACAATTTCTTTACCCAGGATGTTTAACTGTTCATCTTTATCAAAGAAGCTCATATATAAAAGGAAAGTTATTAGATAATATTTGGAAAAAGGAAAAAATGTTTACCTAATAATATACGAAATCAAGGGTTAGTTTATATATATTTTTTTTCAATCTCTCAGACGAGGAAAATATTTTTAGCTAATTATTTTCGGATGATTTTATATTAGGGATGTTTTTAGGAATACTGGTTTGAATAAAAGGTAGTAATTTAGATTTCTAGCTCTCTTAAATATTATGTAAAAAATTCCAAATTTATATATACAAAATTTGGAACTATTAGCTCAGTTCGCTGTTTCCTTGTGCCTGGATATTTTCTAAATAATCCAAATATGATTGCTATAGTATTTTTAATTAAGTCTGGAACACTTGATTGAAAGGGCTGAAAAAATTATCTCTATTCCATTCTTACTTAAAATGACTATATCTAAATTTATATCAATGACTAATTATGAATTATCTAATACTTTTGAGTACGAATGTCAGGCTAATATAAATATTTATGAATCTGATAAATGTGATTCTTTGGCAACTCAAGCAGCAGGTGGACGACATTTACGAATTATTCAGTCTCAGGAAAAATCCCCTAATGCAGTTATGGTGAAACTTCTAGAGGATGACTATCTTGGTTGGTTATTAAATAAAGACTTTGACAAGATTCAACCTACGCCAACTGTTTACGAACCTCACATTTTTAATGAAGTTGAAATTAAAGATAAGTTACCAGAAGTAATTGCTTTTACTTATAAAGCTATGAATACTCCTAATTATTATCTTTGGGGAGGCACAGTTGGGCCTAACTATGATTGTTCTGGTCTAATTCAAGCTGCTTTTGTTTCTGTTGGTATCTGGTTACCTAGAGATGCTCATCAACAGGAACCTTTTTGTCAAAAGATTTCCCTAGACAAATATCAATTAAATAATCAACTTATAGTCGGAGACTTGGTGTTTTTTGGCACTGGTGAAAAAGCAGATCATGTAGGATTATACCTGGGAGAAGGACGTTATATTCATAGTTCTGGAAAAAGTCAGGGTCGTAATGGTATTGGAATTGATGTATTGTCTGAGGTGGGGGATGAAGTTAGTCAAAGATACTATCAACAATTTCGGAGTGCAGCAAGAGTAGTTAGGAGTTATGGAAATATTAAGTAGGTTGATGTTAAAAATGGTCTTTATCAGAAAGTAACAGGTAACATGAAAGGATTTTTGGGTAATTTTACTTTTCGTTAATACTTCGTTTTTTTGCTCTCTCTCTACTTAGGAAATAGGTTGGGAAATATAAGTTATTAAAAGAAGTGAGATAGGCAAATTTGACTTGATTTATTATCAGTATCTATGAGTTAAAAATTTGCTCACTTTACTACTATTAGGACTGACACACCCGCAGCAGTAGAAAATAGGCTAAAATATAGATAGGCAGAGGTTTTTACGTCTAAAAGGCATAAACCCTGAGTAATTAAGAATTTTAGCTATTTTTAGGGCATTAACGTAATTCCCTGGTATAGACTGACTTTTCCTGTGGAATGCTGCACAAATACGCGGTTTTTTCCCAGAAAATGTTTAATTACTACTATCAAACTGCAATACTAATATTCTTATATTATATGAAATATAACATGAAAAAAATCTTGTTCCACCTTCAACCTTCTCTGTGCTGGATGATTCTAGGAGGAACAGTATTTTTTCTGGCTAAAACCCTGAAAGATAATTGGCAGCAAGTTATAGAAATTCGTATGAGCGAGGTTGGGGTATTTTATTTGGCGATCGCTTTTATTGTGACAATTATGGCTCATTTATGGTCGGGAGGAGTCTGGATAAGTCATCACAAAAAATAAATTTTGTTATCCATCCGGACACAATCTAATAGGATAGGTAATAATTATTGATTCAAGGTTTAAATACAGCAAATTTCCGATCTTCAGTTGGCGGGGACTACTAAATATAACATACTTTTAAAAAATTTTATAACCTAATTTTTGAAACTAGGAAATATAGTTTATGTTCAATTTTTTTCAGAGGTTTATTTCCCCTATCAAAAAAAAGGAATGGTTTCCTATTTTATTGATTCTTGTTTTAGCGTGTTTTTTGTACTTTTACAGAATAAATTTCCGAGGTCTATGGATAGATGAATTTATCAGTGTTTTAGATGGGAAGAAGATGGCATTTAATAAGGGCAGGTTACTCTACTATGTTCTTTTAAATCCATGGATTAACATTTCTGATAATGAAGTATGGTTGAGAGTTCCAGCTATTATTTTTGCAGTAGTATCTGTATATTTAATTTATAGATTAGGTAATGACTTTT
>NZ_JAAHGT010000754.1 GCF_010672385.1 Okeania sp. SIO2F4 | reverse complement strand
TCAATCAGCAAAAGCGCTGTAACTATTCAATCGGATATGATATTATTCAATAAATAGCGATCGCCTCAAAATCCTTTACTTTTTGATGATCTTTAAAATCAGAAATATCTTCTACAAATAAATGCTTATTATTCATTTCAAATGTGCCAAATAAAGTCGCAAAAGAAACATCAGTAGCATCCAGACCTGTACTAATTCTAATAATACCTGTAAGTGGTACTAATTTAGTCGGGTCGAACAAATACCAACGATTACCTAAATAAGCTTCAAAACAAGCATGAAAATCTGGTGGATTAAGATTATAAGCATAAGCAGAAACAAAACGAGCTGGAATATTTAATGCTCGACAAAAAGCAATTCCTAAATGAGCAAAATCACGACAAACTCCCGCTCTCTCTGTAGCAGTATCAAAAGCTGAAGTTTGGGAGTTTGTACTGCCAGATAAATATTTTACTTTGTCATAAATCCAGTCACAAATCATCATAACTCTAGAATAACCAGGGTTTATGTTTCCAAACTCTGATTCGGCTAAACCAAATAACAAATCAGACTGACAATAACGACTAGGATAAAGATAAGGAAGTGTTTCTAGAGGTAAATTAGCAGGTGGAACTTCTGGAATATTATTGTTCTTGGCATAATAATGAAATAATTCTACAGTTGCTTGATAAGAAATTTCAATTTTTCCAGCAGGGGCGTTAACTCGAATAAACCGATTTTGTTCGGTACTACTAATATATTCATCTCTTGGTAAAGATGGATTTAACTGTAGTTTTTCCTGTAAAATATTTTGACAGTGATTATTAACTACTTGAAGATTAAATAGTAAAGTTGTTGGTTGAGAAATAGTATAATTTAATTGACAACCGAGTTTGAATTTTTTCATAAATAATATTTCAGACTTCTAACTTTCGATAATAGTCGTGATTTAGTCTACTAGCTTCTAGCTTGAAAGAGCATAATTAACTATATCAAGGAAACTGAATTTGTGAATTTTAGAACTATCTTGGGACTGCTCAAACAAACTGTTCAAGAATGGCAAAAAGATAAAGCACCTATTCTAGCAGCAGCTTTAACTTATCATACATTGTTTTCCATTGCACCATTGTTCGTTATTGCAGTGGCGATCGCTGGTTTTATTTTTGGCAAATCTGCTGCTGAAGGAGAGTTAGTCACACAACTAGAAAATTTTATGGGTCAGCAAGGTGCAGAAACTATTGAAGGACTGGTAATCAATATTTCTCGTCCTGAGTCGGGTATTATTGCTACCCTGATCGGTATCGCTACTCTATTTTGGGGGGCATCAAATTTATTTGCCCAACTCAAACTCGCCTTAAATATGATTTGGAATGTTTCACCTCCACCAGACAGTGGTATTGGCAAATTTATTCAAGATCGGTTGTTGTCTGTGGCGATGGTATTAGGAGCGGGTTTAATATTAGTTTTATTATTACTAGCTAGTGCTGTATTAACAGCAATAAATCAATGGCTCAATAATATACTCAATACCCCGGATGGTCTTTGGAGTGTGATTGATATTTCTATTTCGTTTGGGATAGTAATGTTATTATTTGCTGGAATTTATAAGTTTTTACCAGATGTAAAAATAGCTTGGAGTGATATTTGGATTGGTGCTGGAATTACTGCTATATTATTCACAATTGGCAAAAGTTTAATTGGATTATATTTAGGTAATAGTGGGGTTGGTTCAGCTTATGGTTTTGCAGGTTCTTTAGTAGTATTATTATTGTGGATAAATTATTCTTGGCAAATTCTATTTTTTGGAGCAGAATTTACTCAAATTTGGGCTAATAAATATGGTTCGAGAATAGAAACTAAACATAGAAAGTTCATTAGGAATTATGATCAAAGAAGGGGTTAGGAGACAGAATTCGTTACCCCTTGAAATCCAAAAATTCACTTTTTTTCATCTTAAGGGTTTCGCTGATGCACTACCAAAGATATTATGATACTCTCAATTAGATGGTCATCGCTATCAAGAAACAATTATCTTAAGTTATAACTATGAATAATCACGAAACAGGTTATCTTTATATTGCTACTGGAGACAAGTATATGAAAGAAGCAATTGTCTCTGCTACAAGCCTGAAAAAACTAAACGCAAAGGCTCATATTACTCTGGTAACTGATAAAAACATTAATAATTCACTATTTGATGAAGTCGTTATTCGTCCTGCAGATATTAAACATTTTAAGGAAGGTTTGTTGTATAAAGTCAGGCATATTTATCATGGTTCTCCTTATGAAAAAACTTTGTTTGTTGATACAGATACATATTTTTGTGATGATTGTCAAGAAATATTTGAAACTCTAGATTTTTTTGATATGGCTGTTGCTCCAGACCCCACAGATCCTCATAAAGCAAAATCTCCTAAAACTAATAAAGTATTGGCTGCTTGTGAAACATATAATACGGGAGTTATTCTATTTAAAAAAAGCTCAAATAATGAGTTATTTTTTCAAAGATGGTTAGAGATATATGAATCAAAAATTATTAATCAAACTGTAGGAAAAGAAAACGATCAAACTTCTTTCATAGAAGCTTGGCTAGAATCTAATTGTAAAATGTATGTTCTATCTCATGCTTGGAATGCAAGGACTCCCTTCTTTTTTACTTTGAAAGATGCTGTAAAAATTATTCATGGCAGACATAGGAATTATGAAGTTATAAAAAACGAACTGAATAGATTACCAGGTCGGCAACATCGATGCTGGTTGCCAATACAAAAAAGAACTATCAAAAAGAAACAGGGATGGGAATATCAATTATCACTTATAACTGATAAAATAAAGGAGTATTTAAAGCTTTAAATGAACTGGGTCTCAAATTAGAAAACTATCAACCCGGTTTCTTGAAGAAAGCGGGTTTTGAAAGTGACAGACTATTTCACAACTAAGGTCGCTGTAACCGATATTAAAATTCCGGTGCCGAGACCTCAACTACAGGTAATTCGCACCCTGGTAACAATTCTGGAACTTGTAAAACATCTCCATCCTTAAGCACAACTTTCTCAGTATTAGGGCGATAAACTTCCATGGTGCGACTGCGAGGGTCTACTAATACTCCTACAGTCGTGCCATAAGTTAGAAACTGTTGAATTTTCTCTTGGAGTTTGGTTACAGAATCAGTCTTAGATTTGACTTCAAAAATTAGGTCGGGTACTATTTCGGTATAATTTTCTGTAGTTTGAGGTAGGCGATCGCCACGAATAAAAGCAGCGTCGGGAGCGCGAACATCTCCATCTGCATTTGGTAAACGAAAACCTGCACTGGAAGCTGTTACTCTGCCTAATTTTCGAGGTCGAACCCAGTTTAATAATAGATTAATAATCATTGCTGCTACTTCATCTGACTCTAAACCTGACGGACTCATAATGATGATTTCTCCTCCTACTAATTCTATTTGATGGTCTGGGTGTTCGCTTGTTAATTTTTCTAGGTCTTTTATTGTTAGATTTGGCATAGTTATTAATTATTTCTATTTCTAAATATACAGGAATCAGGCAAGATGCCTGTGCAACAAATATTTGATCATTGGTATTATTGAGAAATTGAAGTTACCTTAATATGAGTAACTCGGTGCATAGGTTTACTTGGTTTTTCTGTTGTTATTAATTCATCAGCATTGACAGAAATAGCAGCAGCAACATGAAGAGCATCTATGGCATTTATACCAAAATCAGAAGCTAATTTTTGTGCAGATTCTACAATTTTTTCTAGTTCGTTTGACCAGATAGTACAATTTGCAAAAAAAGTCTCATAAAAATTAACTTCAGCTAGTTGTTTATTATAAATTGCTTTGGGTAATACTTCTAATTTTACAAACGAGCTAGTGGCATATTCTCGTTGGGCGTCTTCGAGAATTTATCGTGCTTTTATTCCTATGAGGGTTTCACTTCTATATGCTTGAATAAGTACGCCAGAATCTATATAAGTTTTGATAATATTCACAGTCTTTCTCGCCTACCTTCAGCAATTTATTCTTCTATTTTATCCTTTGTTATTTTTAAGTTTGGAAGGCATCTGACGGCGAATTTCTCGTAATTTTTTACCCATTTCAGTTTTAGGTTCTATTGCTCTTTCTACTGCTTTTTGATATCTCTCATTTCTGTTGAGTAATTGGTGGCAACGCTCTGGAGTACAACCTAATTCTTTCAAAATACAAGCTTGCAAAATGAAAGAAAGGGATTCTATAAATTGATATAATTGTTCCGGTTGAGGAGCTTTTTTCTTTAAAGATTCATCGTAATGAGTGAAGTAATTTCTAGCATTCTTGACTTTAGTAGCAAATTCTTCTTTATCCTTAATTAATTGGTTGGTTATTTCTGGGATTAATTCAAGTAGTTCTATTAATCTTTCTTTTAAAGTTGGTTCATTACTATGCTGAAGTTTGGCTTTTAGCCACTCTTTATAGTCCCTAGGAACACTATCTAAGATTCTTTCTATACGCTCTTTATGCTCATCTTCTGTCAAAACATGATTTTTAATTTGACGACGATGATAAGATTCTACAGCCTGAACAAGACTGAGAAATTTATTCTCTAAATAAATATCTGGTTTGTACTTAATACTGAAGAATAAATTCACAACACTATCTATTTTTTCAACAGAATTAAACCATCTCTGCATAATTAACGAAAAGTCACTTTTAATATCAGAGAGAGAGAATAGCATCTCAAAGAATATTTCATGTTTAAAAAGTAATCTATCTAATTTTTTTCTCTCAGGATAATAGATTTTATAAATAGCTTGTATGGGAATTTCGTCTAGACTACGACGGCTATCTACTATGTCTACATCACCGTGACGGGAATAAAAT
>NZ_JAAHGT010000753.1 GCF_010672385.1 Okeania sp. SIO2F4 | reverse complement strand
CTTTTTTCTCAGAAATAGTGTATTGAATTAGACATAAAGAAGTGAGAAATGCACACCAAGATTCTTACTCCCCCCTCTTCCCCCTCTTCCCCTCCAGGGAGGGGTTAGGGGTGGGTCCCCCTCTCCCCACCCTCCCACAAGGTTTTCGGAGTTTCTTATAAGGGATAGCCTTTTAAAGGGAGGCTTTAGACCTCCGAATTTGGTAAGGGAGATTGAATATTGAAGTATATAGGATTTACCGAATTATTAATTATTAATAATTAATAATTAAATAATTCGCGCCTTGAAGCCTCCCCTTGGATAGGGGAAAAAGCGGTCGAGGGATGGCGAAGAAACCTCGCCATATCAAATCGACCAAGAGAAAAGTGCTAGGATATTTCCTGATCTTCAATTCCCTCGCGGTTTTAACCTTCTTGTAATTATCAATTATCCATTATCAATTATCAATTAATGAAACAGAGACACTATATATAGCGCTTAAAAACTATAACGTTATAAATATGTAGTGTTTAGAACTCAAAAATGCGTAAGTTCTGGTATAGTTATAAACATATACTATATAACCGGATTCTATATCAAATACTATCAGAATGGCGTTCCTGAATTAGGGTATGATATTAATCCTAATTACTTAGGAGTCAGGAGTCAGGAGTCAGGAGGGAAGAAAGAAGAAGAAACAGGGGCGTTGCTGAATCAAGGGATGAATCTTTGAGTAAAAGGTGAATCTAATCTTTTAGTTCCTCTTTCTCCAAAACTATAATTCATCCCATAAATATGCAACGCCATCAGAATAGTTAGCTTTCTTGGATTGCACTATTGTAACGCTACGCGGAAGCAAGCTACAACCGCACCTAAGGAATGAGTTAATGTGAGTTTTCTAGTGACAAAACTATTGCGCAATAGTTTTATGATATGTAGTCAATATAATTATAAACAAAAAGGTAAGAGTTAGAGTTCAGGATAGGAAGAAGAGAGAAAAATAAGGTATTTTGGGATGATGGTGCATAGTAATGGTGTGGGGAGTGTGGGAAGTGTGGGGAGTGTGGGGAGTGTGGGGAGTGTGGGGAGTGTGGGAGCGTGAGAAGAAATTAAAAAATATATATCTTCACCATTACAATGCAGGACTACCGGTATTTTGGTTTAGCCACTGTTCTATGACTTCCTCACAGAGCCAAAATGTCGAGCTTTCCCTTTGTTTTAAGCAAGCCTCCCATAAACCCGGTTTCTTATCAGCAAACTATTTCCAGGAATTTTAATTAGGGAAGGATGTATTTTCAGTAAACTTCCCTTAAACTTGCCTTGCATAATTTTTTGACTAGACTTCGACTGTCTATATAGAGGCTTTTTTACCTTTAATGTCTAGAGTGATGGATGAACAACTCAAACAACTGC
This sequence comes from Okeania sp. SIO2F4, assembly GCF_010672385.1. Taxonomy (GTDB): domain Bacteria; phylum Cyanobacteriota; class Cyanobacteriia; order Cyanobacteriales; family Microcoleaceae; genus Trichodesmium. The sequence continues at coordinate 3,449 of NZ_JAAHGT010000753.1, read as the reverse complement.
TACAACAAATTAACTCTGCTACTGAAAGCTCAAAAATTCAGCAGACAATGGGAAGTTTATTGGCTTTGACTTCTCGGTTGCCTGGTATTCGCCAAGATTTTCACCCGGATTATTTGGAGGCACTCAATACTACTTTATTGGATGTGAGGAGAAATTTGGCACAGTTTCTCGCTAGTGCCGATCTTGACAGGGTTTCTGCCTCGACATTGCGGGAACATTATGTTAGATGGGTGAATGGGTTTCTCAAGTATGACATTCTCGACTTATATCGTTGTCATCGTCAAGAGCTTAGTCTGAATGTCACACAACCAGAGAGGGATGAGGGAGAATGGTTGGAAAGTTTATCTGAGGATGGTTTTAATTATCAGATTTTTGATTCATTGGATAGTTTGCTGCAACAGGAAGAAAATCAAATGACTCAAAATAAAGGTTTAATTTTGGAATTGTATATTGAGTCAGATCCAGAAGGAAAATTAAGTGGTTGTCATCCGCAAAATTATCCTAACTGTAATGCTAAGGCAATAGTGGAATATTTTTATTTGAGCGATCGCTCTGAAAAAATTACTGTTAAGGAGGATTGGGTTATTGCTAAGAGTAAGAGGGAATTAACTATTAAAAAAAGTACAAAAAGGATTATTTTGGCTGCTGCGGAACCGAAAAAACCTTGGCAAGGTTTTGCTAAAAAACAGGGAATTAATTATCAAACTCTGAAAGCTCATTGGCAGCGAAAATGTTTGCCTTTGTTAAGGGAAATTGTTAGGGATATTGAGAATAATTTGGATGATTACAGTCAACTTTTATTAAAAGAAAGACCTAACAACCTAGCTCGCTTCCCTGCAAGGGAAGGGAGAAATTTTTCTCAAGATTAAGATTAAATAGTATATTTGAGACCTGGTGAAAAAGATACAGACTTTTTGCAAATAGTAGGAAATAGAGAACACTTAACTCGGAACAGGTAACATATTTTCATAAAAAAGGTACGAAAAATGATTTTGTAAGTAACTTTTACTTCTCTTGCTTATGTTAAATAAAGTAAGCATTCAGCCATCAGCTATCAGCTATTGACGATAGGAGGAGATAAAAGCAATTAAGAAATTGAGAGAAAATTAAAATTCAGTGCCAAAGTACGCTCCTTTAACCTTAGAAAGAAGTTATTTATTATGGGCTAATAGCTGACTGCTAACAGCTGAATGCTTACTAAATAAAGAGCAAGTTTATTTTCTGGAGATATCTATTTGACTCACAAATAAATAACTACTCACTCCTCTATTAGTAGGAGAGGAGCTGGAGGATAGGTCAATATTTTTTAGGAAAAATTCACGATGAATAATTACACAAAATTACGTCCTGTTATTATACCTTTGGATGCTAGGATACATCAAAAAGCATCGGCTTTAGCTGCCGAACAATCTCATCCAGAAATTGCCAAACAAGTTTACTTAAATATTTTGGCTGTTACTGCTGTTTCTGATTTGTTGAAGTGGTTAGAATTTGAGACAAATTTAGAGCAGACATATAGTTTCGATCCGTTTCTGACTGGGTTGTTCAATGCCAGAGATTTGATAGTAGAAAATAAGCAGTTATTTTGCGTACCTATTTTGCCTGGAGTAAGAGAATTTTATTTGGTTTCAGATGTGGCTGAAAATTTTATTGGTTATGTGGCTGTACAATTTCAGCACAGTTTAGATAAGGTGGAAATTTGGGGATTTTATCCAGCACTTGCCAAGGATAATTTACCGGAAAAAATATCTCTGGAAGATTTGCAACCTCTGGATAATTTATTTGAGTTTTTGGAGAAAAATAAACAGGAAGTTTTACCCCAGAATGGTTTGGTAAATTTAGCTAATTGATTTGCTGGAATTTTTGAGGAAATTTGGTTGTCTCCTGAAGCAGTTTTTACTCCTAAATTAGGCTTTGCTAAAAGTAGTTATGTTGACAGGGTTAAGAGAGCGAAAGTTATAGATTTTGGTTTACTTTTAAATCGGCAAAAAGTGGCTTTGGTTGTTACTATTCAGCCGGAAGCTGATTCGGAAGTGGGGGTATTAGTACAAGTTCATCCTATCGACAAACAAGAATTTTTGCCTCCTGGTTTAAGGTTAAAAATTGAATTAGAATCAGATAGCGAGGAAGTAGAAGCTAGGGCAGCCGACCAATTAATTCAGTTGGAATTTAGCGAACTTCCTGATAGATGTTTTTCTGTGAAAGTTATTTTATATGATGCAGAAATAGTTGAGAATTTTGTGGTTTAGGTAAGTATTAGAATGTCATGGCGAGGGGGTAGTTCAATAATTAATAATTAATAATTAATAATTACTTCTTCTTTTCAAGAAGAGGATTGGTTAAAAGAGAATTCTTTTTCGCAATGACAATATTAGACTTTCAAATGTCATGGCGAGGGGGTACATAAAGGAATTATTTGGGTCGAGCTAATGTTAAGCCCTCTGAAGCAATCTCACCATATAGCAAAAGATTGCTTCGGCTAAATAAATTCTTTTTTCCAAATATTTAAGTTTTTTTATGACCGCCTCGCAATGACAATATTAGACTTTAAAATCTCATGGCGAGGAGCAGATTAAAACAATTATTTTGGCTAATTCAATACTCCGTCGCCTTGGCAATATTTTAACTAGGAGATTGCTTTAGCTAAATTAATAGTAATTCCAGGAGGTTAACGAATTTCATAACCACTTCGCCATGACAATATAAGATTTTAAAATGTCACAGCGAGGGGGTAGATTAAAACAATTATTTTGGCTTATTCAATATCCCGTCGCCGTGGCAATCTTTCAACTAGGAGATTGCTTCAGCTAAATTAATAGTAATTCCAGGAGGTTAACGAATTTCATAACCACTTCGCCATGACAATATTAGACTTGAAAATGTCATGGCGAGGGGGTAGATAAAGGAATTATTTGGGTTGCTCTAATATTAAGCCCCCCGAAGCAGTCTCACTATTTTCATGGTGAGGGGGTATATAAAAGAATTATTTGGGTTGCTCTAATATTAAGCCCCCCGAAGCAGTCTCACTATAGAGCAAAAGATTGCTTCGGCTAAATAAATTCTTTTTTCCAAATATTTAAGTTTTTTTATGACCGTCTCGCCATCACAATATGAAACTTTAAAATCTCATGGCGAGGGGGTAGATAAAGAAATTATTTTGGTCGAGCTAATATTAAGACCCCTGAAGCAATCTCACCATAGACTAAGAGATTACTTCGGCTAAATAAATGCTTTTTTCCAAATATTTAAGTTTTTTTATGACTGCCTCACCATGACAATATAAGATTTTAAAATGTCATGGCGAGGGGGTAGATAAAGAAATTATTTTGGTCGAGCTAATATTAAGACCCCTGAAGCAATCTCACCATAGAGCAAAAGATTGCTTCGGCTAAATAAATTCTTTTTTCCAAATATTTAAGTTTTTTTATGACTGCCTCACCATGACAATA
>NZ_JAAHGT010000752.1 GCF_010672385.1 Okeania sp. SIO2F4 | reverse complement strand
TTTTATGTCGCGCAGCGAAACGCTCTTTTTCATTTATCAGTAGCTAGACACAGATTCGGGCAAGGATAAACGGATTAATTATTTGGCATCATCTGTGCATCCGTGGCTAAATCCCTGTCTAGATCTGTTCTGGCGATAGTGCTACGCACCGCTACGCGATCGCTGCTACAGTTAATTCTATAGGTTCCATTATTTTTACTCCTTGTTAGATATTAGATAATAAAAAATTAAGTATATTATTTTTAGATAGGAAGTTCAATTGCTGGCTATTTCCTATTAAACTTCTCCGAAAATTAATCTCAAACGTTTGAATTTACTAGGCAAAAACCTAGTTTCCGGAAATGTTAATTAATATTGATAAAAATCATCCACAAATATTAGAAGGTTTAGATATTTGGTTACGTCTTGGCTTAATCTCCGATGATGAAGTTAGGCAACTTTGCGAAAAATATCTAAGTACCCCTCTACCACAAGTTATCAAAACAGAAAAATTAGTAACTAACACTAAAAAAACTCAAACACAAACAGATTTACAGCCGACTATCCCTAAGACTTCCACTGCAAAATCTCCTAATTTAATAACTCAATTATTAGAGTCATTCATGGCAGAATTAAGCCTGCGATGGCTGCTTTTTTTAGGTCTATTTTTAGTCGTTGTTTCTTCTGGTTTACTTGCTGCTAGTCAGTGGGAAAAATTTCCTCCTACCGGACAATATTTAGTGCTTTTAGCATATACATTATGCTTTTTTGGAGCGACAGTCTGGACGAGAAAAACAGGAAATTTACAGTTAACTTCCGAAACTTTACGACTGGTGACGTTATTGTTAGTACCTGTAAATTTTTGGGCAATAGATGGCTTAGGTTTGTGGCGAAATATTGGGGAATGGTTAATAGTAGGATTGGCTTCTTTTTTGCTGACCAGTATCATCTTTTATTTCGATCGAAAAATCAGTAATTATCTTTCTAAACAGTGGATTTCGATTGCTGCACTGAACTTGTTAGGGCTAAGTTATTTACAGTATGGATGGAGATTTTCAGGATTTCCTATTTTGGCAATTTATTTAGGTGTGATTGGTACAGCAATAGCAACTATTTATCATAACCAAACTCAAAGAATTACAGAAACAACAGAAGTTGAAAATCAAACTAATACAGGAGACCCACTCACAGGAATTGCTATTGTAATTTATGCACTGTTGATTTTGCTAGCTAGAGGGATTTTTGTTGCCAATGTAGATATTACAAAATTAGGATTAGCTCTAGGAATAAGTGGGTGGATATTATTGAAAAATAACATCTCCAATCAAATTAAACGAAAATTATTTGTACAAAATCGGATTGGGATTAGTTTATTGTTTCTTGGTTGGTTAGTTTCAGTATATGCTCAACCTTGGCAAGCATTGATAGTTAGTATTATCGGCTTATTATTGTTAGCTGAAAATCTACCAAAATCTTGGCGACCGATTGAACTATCTGCAATTTTTATGATTGGTTTACAAATAACTTGGTTAGGATGGCGGTTAATTCCAATTACAACTAGACAAACTTTAGTCGCTACAGTAAGTCAAATTTTTAATTCCCAAAATTCACCAGAATCATTACTCAGTTTAGCTTGGTTTCCCTACTTAATATTTATGGTCTGGCTGACAGATTGGATTTATCGCCGTCAACAAGTTAACTTGGGTAAGTTTAGTGAAAAAATTTGTTTAGGGTTTGGAGTATTTTTAAATATATTATCCTGGCAAAATCCTCTAGTTATATTTCTCAATTTATTAGTTTCAACTATTACCCTTGCTATTTTTACCTCTCGTCGTCAACCCACTAGAGTTACTCTTATTTATATAACTCATATCACTGGTTTATTATCAATATTTTCTGGAATTAATTATTTATTGCCAGGTTTAAGTTTACAAGTATGGGCAATAATTTTATTAGTAATGATGGTGAGTGAATGGGGAATATTTATTTTACAAACCAAAATAACAGCAGAAACAAGAATAGTTAGACCTACCTCTTCCATCTCATTGTTAAGTTCCTTCTGTTTAAGTGCTTGGCATCTGGGTTTAGTTTTAGCAGGTATAAGTTATATTTTGTTGTTGGGGAATTTAGAAATTTTCTCACCCGATATTTGCACCACTCTTAATTGCCAGTTATCACCAGAATGGGGAATTATTTGGTTTATTACTCCTTTAGCTTTAACAACTATTTCTAGCAGAATAATATCTTTCAGAAAAATAGCAGGTGAGTTAAGTATCCCTGCTGTAATTATGCTACAAACTTTAACTTTATGGCAGCCAGAAACTAGATTGCTTGGTTTGGGTTTAGCCATAGTTTTAATGTTGGTTAATACCAAATACTTACTAACTCAAACATCAGCAAATATTACGGTAGGTTTTGTCTTAACTTTTATAAGTTTTTGTCTGTGGGAAGGTGTGTTAGGTTTGCCTCCTGTTTCTGGGGTGGAGTGGTTATTAATTATTGGCATATATTTAGTAACTTTATGGTTATTGTATTCTCGAATAGTTCAATTATCAGGGAAATTATTTAATATTCACGCTAAAGCACTAGATGGTTGGGCTATAATTTTGTGCAGCTTAGAATTGATCGTATTAACCATCCACTCTTTAGGAATTTATTCAGAAATTGTTAATCCCTCAATAATAGTAATTATTTCTGCTAGTCTGACATTATTTGCCATTGGTTATCGAGGATTTATTAAACAAACAACAAAAAACTCATCCATTACCGAATAATTAATAATTAAATACATTGGTTAAAAGTCTCCCCCCATGGAGGAAAAAGCGGTCGTTTTGGCTGCTCGTTGAGATAGAAAAGCGGAGCTTTCCGAAGTACGCCATATCCAATTGACTAAGAGAAAAGTGCTAGGATATTTCCTTATATTCAATTCCCTTGGGGTTTTCCTTGAGGTAATTATCCATTATCCATTATCCATTATCCATTAATGAAATTTAGTCTAAATAATTTTTTTCAGTCTAACGTTGCAGTTTATAGTTTCGCTTGGGGCTTAGAAATATTAACAGTAGAAACTTTAGGCTTAGTCAATAAATCTGTAATTAGTTTGGCTATCGCCAATATTGCATTAGGATTGTTTGTGCAAATTTTAGGAGACTGGTTACAACGAAAAGTAGGCATAAATAATCTGCCTAAATGTTGGCAAATAATACCATTAATTTATGGTATTTTAGGTGCTTTATTGCGTGTAGATATTTTTGATAACTGGACAGGTTTAACTTCCTTAGCCTTGTCATTTATATTAATTGGTGTAGGCAGAAGAAAAGCCAAATTAAAACCAATATTATACTTAGGTATTCTCGGAATATCTGTTTCTGCTGCCGAACTACTTTTCTATCAAATTTATTCCCTACCATTAGGAGAAAAATTAGTTGCTTATGCCACCCTTGGTACAATTATCACTTATGGTTATCGCTTATTATCTCCCTGGTTATTAGATTACTTAAAACTTACAGCAACAGAAATTAAAAATATTGCCCACATACATTGGGCAGTGAGTAGCTTTCTTTTACTTTCATTAGCAGGATATAATCTCAAATCTAATCCAATATTAGGATTAACTACAGCTATACTTTTGACTCGTTATGCAATTATGCAAGGCAAAAATAACTCCAATTTGGAGCAAGCAGAAATCTGGATTTATCTAGGTGTTTTAGAAGGATATGCTGTTGCTATCTATATAATTAATTTACTCTCCATCGCAGAATTTTTACTATCTTCGTTATGTACAATAGCAGCAATAATTTCTTACTTTATCTATATATTACCCTGGGAAAATTGGGGATGGCCTCTAAAACCTTGGCGACGAGTTTCTTTGATAATTCCGATAATAACTGTAGTTCTTACTAACTGGAGTTTAGACTCTACTCCACCTTGGTATTGGTATGCTTCAATTTTAATAACTGCCGGATTTTATATTGTTATTTCCAAGGTAAGTCAGCAAATTCGATTAACTTATATAAGTTTAGTTTTAATTAACTACGCTTTTGTGATTTGGCTAAACAATTTAGGAGCATCTATTCAGACATTAGTTTACGTTACTCCCATAGGATTATCATTACTTTATGTAGCCAAAGTTGACCCCTATCTTAAATTACCCCAAAATAGAAATGTTCGTCATAATTTACGAATGTTTGGCAGTGGCATTATTTGTTTTGTCGCTTTATTAGAAAATCAATGGACTGGTTTACTCCCAGGAATAATTAGTATTATGGCAATTTTTGCCGGATTAGGATTACAAACTAGAGCGTTTCTGTATGTAGGAACAGTAACATTTATCGTCAACGTTTTTAATCAATTAATTGTGTTGAATTCTATCTATTCATTTTTCAAATGGATAATAGGTTTAATAGTAGGAATTGCTTTTATTTGGATAGCTGCAAGTTTTGAAACTCGACGAGAACAAATTAATAATTTATTGCAAAATTGGATAGAAGAATTAGAAAGTTGGGAGTAAAAAAATCAAAAAATATATTTGCGTATAAGTAATTAGCTATTTACGAATTACTTTATTACTTTTGATTTTACTGATGTGCAGAGTCTACTAGCGCGTTTAGACTAAAACTGTAGGTAAAACCTAACCCCCCAACCTCCTTAAGTGCTAGCGTTGGGGGAGTATCTCTCCCCTCTCCTTGTAGGAGAGGGGTCGGGGGAGAGGTCTTCATTGACTCGCTCTTTACCCACATTTTCAAGCTAGACACGCTACTACTAGCGCGTTTAGACTAAAACTGTGGGTAAAACCTAACCCCCCAACCCCCTTAAGTGCTAGCGTTGGGGGAGTATCTCTCCCCTCTCCTTGTAGGAGAGGGGTCGGGGGAGAGGTCTTTAGA
>NZ_JAAHGT010000751.1 GCF_010672385.1 Okeania sp. SIO2F4 | reverse complement strand
ATAAAGGATTCCGTACAGGCAATACTTTTATCCATGTACTGCGAAGAGAAATTGACTATAACCGAGACCACGGCACTTCTCTTCCAGCCATTTCTGTCAAACAAGGAGACAGAAACGATCGCTGCCACGAAGTAGAAATTCTGGGAAACTGCAAAATCGTCTATCGCCCTCATAAACCTAACAGAAGTCAAGCAGGTGGCGCTCGTCTGTGGATTGAGACAGAGCCTGATGTTGAAATTATTCGTAAGTTTTTCCGAGACCTAGAACTGGAGGAAGAAAAACCTCAAGGCTTTGGTTAACTTTGACTCTAATTTTTTAGCTTAACTGGATTTTTTTCCATATATATATAGTGTTCAGTGTTGGCTTCTTTGATTTTTAGGCTAACATTGCAGATTGTTGTGGAAATAATTCCGATATTTGTGGGATTACTAACCCTCCTCAAAATTATTTTTTGAGAGTAGGTGAGCGATCGCTTCTATAAATTTAGATTGGCAATTTTTCACTCAATAGCAAAAGTACGAACATCACGGATAATTAATTGATTTTTTTCTTCAATCAAATTTCCACTACAAATAATTAGACTTTGCTTCAGATTCGCTTCAAAAGCTTTTTTATAGTCTGCGCGATTTAACTCAATTACTATTTCTGATTCTTGTGTATTTTCCTGGATGGATGTAATGATAGTTACTCGTCCTTTTTTGTCTTCTTCTCCCCATTCAAGTTTAATAACTTTTCCTTCAACCTTATCTAGAGATTCTATTTCAGATGGTTCTTGAAAAATTGGAGATGATTTTTTTGTTCTTCGTTTGTCTCTCTTATGAAAGTAAGTTACTACTCTTTTGGATTTTAGTTTTTCTTTTGCCTGTTTTAATCTAGGTAAAGCATCAACATTTATTTTGATTTGAGAGCGAACATTGGAGGGCAGCTCAGTATTTTTTGAACGACTTAAATTAAATTCAATTCCTTCTTTACTAACTCCCTGACTCATTTTCAGAATTGCATCACAGAAGTTGGAACTAATTCCTGTATCTACAATTTCTACTAACTGTTCCTCCTCCTCTATATTTTCAGGAAAATTATTAGTTATCTCTAAAGCATTAAATAGTTTTTTGATAACTTGTCTTTCAAAATTATCAGACAAAGGGTCGGAAACTGGGGATATTATTTTAATAATGTAACTACCTGGTTCAGTTTGACCTATTCGTAACTTTTCCATATAGTCTGTAACTTTTTTAGACCTGCCACCTTGAAAAAAAGGTCTAGGATTAACCACCGAAGATGAAATAGAATACATCAATTGTTTAGTTGAATCAAAAAGTCTAATTCCATCATCTAAATGAATAGTGTTATCTGTTATATCAGGATATTCAACTCTAATTATAATAATATCTGCATCAATATTATTGATTTCATTTATAATCTCAATTACAGAGCGATTTTCTACAATAGATAGTGTATGTAAAACTTCGCTAATCCGAATAGCATAATCTTGAAGACTAGACTGCAAAGGTAATAAAATTTCATAGTAGTTATCTTCATTATCTTGCTTTGAAGGTAGAATCCAAATAGAAGCTCTGTCTGCTATTCTTTTTTCTTCATTCCATCCTTTTAAATTTAGATAACTAGAAAAATATTTGGGATTAATATCTTTTAGAAAATTAGGATTTCTAATAATTTCTTGTCTGGTCATGGCGCATCAGGAGATGCTACAATTTCCATTAATTGTGATAATTTCTTAACAGTAAAACGATTCTCTTGTGGAATATCAACTCTAACTTTTGTTTTATTATCAGTAGAAGGTCTTCCTCTCAAAGATATCCAATAACCACAATATTTTAAGATAGTTTCTTCATCAGATTGTGTGAGCCAACTCTCAATAAGGCGAGGAGCTACTACCACTACTAAAATACGAGGAACTAATACATTATCTGGAATTAACTCATTATAGTTTTTTACTTTTAAATCATATTTAATTCCTTCTGAATTTATGGGATTATCTTTTAAAAGACACTTTAATTGTAAATCAATACGAGGAGAGCGAATAGTACCATTACCTCCTCGTTTGTAGATTGACAAATCAATACTATCATCATCTACTTCTGGTTTAGATAAACTATATCCAGCAACTGTTGCAACTGCTCTCAAATAAGCATTACTAAATTGCTCTTGTTGCTGTGTAATGTGCATTCTACCACATCTCCTATTATTTCTCTGCTTCCTTATTTTTTATCTCTCGTCAAATTATATCCTGATAATGTAAATATTTTATTTTTGTATGTGGGTATTAGGGGCATTTGTGTTAATAAGGAAAAGGCTATAAGTGTGAGTAAATTTAGCAGATTCATTAATCATGAAAGATTTGACTAAGACGAAAATTCAAGATTTAGTACAAAATGTGATTGAGGCAAAGTTAAATAAATACTCTGCTGAAACTGACTATCAGCCATTTTTTGAAGCATTATTTGGTGAAGCAGTAATTATACAAACTTTAATATTGCATTCTTTTTACACGGAGAAAGTTCGGGAGTTTTGGCCGCCCCGTCAATTTAGGCGTGGGGCGGAAAAACGACGTGGCGGTTTCAACCGCCGTGGTGAGGGTCGTTGATGTGTTCAAAAATCTTAGCGGTGCTGACTTTTATAGTAGTATCATAAAAATAGCTGTGAGTCCACACTAACTAAATAGATATAGGCCATTCCTACTGAATCGTTACTATTGCGATATTTTTTGGGCTGATTTTTCATGTTGATAGGTTGACATTTATCGACATTTTGATAATGATAGAAACATGAGGAAAACAACAAAGAATATGGGATGTCAGCAAGTATTGCTTCATCCCGATCAAAATCTATTGGCAATATTAAAGTACTTGTGTGGCGAGGCTAATAAAGTATTCAATTGTTCCGTTTATTATGCCCGACAAGTTTGGTTTAAAGAAAATAGATTTCTCACTCAAGGTGAACTTTGTCGGCAGATGAAATGGAACGTGCATTTTAATGCAATGTACGCCTCTAGTGCCCAACAAATATGCAACGGTATTGTTGAATCTTTTATAAGTTTTAAACAACTACTTAAACTGTTTGGAAAAGGTGAATTAGCCAATCAACCCAAACCTCCTAAATATCGAAAACCAGGTTTATTTACTGTTTCTTATCCTAAAAAATGGCTGAAATTAACTGATATTGGGATTAAAGTTCCATTAGGTCGTAAGGTCAAAGCATGGTTTAGATTAGATGCTTTCTATATCCCAATGGCAAGTAATCTAGACTGGAACCTAATTAAATAAATTAGAATTATGCCTCGTCATGGTTATTTTTATGCTGAGTTTGTCTATGAAATGAAAACTCATTCAGTTAAGTTAAACCCTAACCAAGCTCTTTCTATTGACCACGGCTTAGACAACTGGTTAACTTGTATAGATACTCAAGGCCATAGTTTTATTGTTGATGGCAAACATCTCAAGTCTAAAAATCAGTGGTACAACAAACAGATAGCAACTCTCAAAGAAAATAAACCACAATATTTTTGGTCTAAAAAATTAGCCTGTATAACTGAAAAACGTAATCGTCAGATGCGAGATGCGGTTAATAAAACAGCAAGATTAGTAATTAATCATTGTCTTAAATATGGAATTAGTACGATTGTTTTTGGATGGAATAAAGGTCAAAAACAATCAATTGAATTAGGGGCTAAAACTAATCAAAAGTTTATACAAATTCCTACGGCTAAACTCAAGGAAAGAATTGAAAAACTTTGTAATTTATATGGGCTTCAGTTTGTAGAAACTGAAGAATCTTATACTTCAAAAGCGTCATTTTTAGATGATGACTTTCTCCCAATCTACGGTGAAAAACCCGATAACTGGGAACCATCAGGAAAGCGAGTAAAACGGGGTTTATACCAATCTAATGTCGGTTATTTGATTAATGCTGATGCTAATGGTGCAGCAAATATTCTCAGAAAAGTATCTGGAAGGCTTGGCCTTGACTTAAGCCAACTAAGTAGAGGCGCTTTGACAACGCCTTTAAGAGTTCGATTTTGGGCTACTTAAGAATCCCCGCGTCTTTAGACCGGAGAGTGTCAAATCATTTGGTATGTCTGTATATGAACCTCTTGCTAAAATCTTAGCTGAAAATGCTGGCTATGAAACTCAAACTCAATATGATTTATTAGGTGAGATAGATGCTCAAACAGAAAATATGATTAATGAATTATGTCAGAGTAATACCCCTCCTGATAAAGTACGAGAAATTGAAAAAATCAAGCAATCTATTAAAGAGGCAAAACCAAGGAAAGATAAAGATTCTCGTGTAGATATTTTTATTTATAAACCAAATACAGATGAAGAGCTATACATTGATATAACTACTGCAAAACCTAACAAAAAAGAATTTGGTACATTAAGAAGAAAAATGCTTCGTTGGTGTGGATTAAGGTTTAGTCAATATAAACAAGCAAAGATCAAAACTTATATTGCTATTCCCTACAATCCCTATCATCCTCGCCCCTATGCTCGATGAACTGCTAATGAATGTGATGTAAAAAATGAGCTATTAATTCAATAAAATTTTTGGAATGAATGTGCAGGGGAAGAGGTATATGAAGACTTATTAAACATTTTTAGAGAAGTTGGAGTTGAGATGAAATCAAAGATTGACCAATGGATTAAGTCTAAATCTATAGCACTACGCAAAAACGTTAGGACAGTTTTGGAAGGCTGCATCTACACATTCTCGGACTGTCTTAAACTTAGGTAACATTTGTTTCATCCAAGTTTTTCAAACTGACCACCAGTTTTCAATCTTGTTGAAATCAGGGGAATAAGCAGGTAAATACCAGATTTCACATCCAGCATCTTCAACAACTTCTCT
>NZ_JAAHGT010000750.1 GCF_010672385.1 Okeania sp. SIO2F4 | reverse complement strand
TAGTTGATTTATATTATGTGGTTCTAAGACCGCACCTGTACCACATCCCATCATGGCTAAGTCCATTAATAGACCGAAGGAGCGCCAGTCTACAATATTAGTGGACGAGCAGTTATAGGCCCCCGAAAAGTTTTGCTGTTGTGTGATCCATTCTGTGCCACCAACCCATAACCAACGGCCAGATGATAGGGCCTTAAGTTGACTTTGCATCCGATAGAGTAAGTCCGTTTCTTCCGGTGTGAGTTGGCCTAATTTTCTCAGGCCATTAATTGTGCGATCGCACACTTCTACCCAAGTCTCACGGCCAGTTTCTGTCTTACGGCTATAAGTTCTGTAAAATACGGGATTAGCAGTAGGAGCTGTTTCTGGGAACTCCCTCTGATCTACTTTTTCTAGTTCTCGTACCATAGTTAAATAGAATATTTGAGATAAATCACAAATCGTCTATTGTATCTACTTTTCATATATAGTGTCAAATGATTGACAAATTTTATTTTTAACTCTATATATATTATGAATAAAATCACAGCCCTAGCTATACTAGGGCTGATTATAATTAACTATTCATCCTCGTTACAGTTACCCACAAAATCCCCATCTGGAGAGAATGGATCAACTCGCCATTGCAATTCACGGTTAATATGTTTTAATTCCGAGATTTCTCTCTTTTGGCAAGCATTTTCAAGTTTGAGATGAGAATTTTCTTCCACTACTATTCGCAATGTTTCCAATACCATTAGCAGTGTTTTGATGATAATATGACAATCCTCCGCACTGTGGCAGCGCAGTGCAATTGACGGTGTGTTTTGATCTATCATAATTGTTGTACTTTTTTTGCCATCCCCATTTTGAGCGGACTAAGTTTTATGGCTTGGCTGCTCTGGGGACTTTTCTCTTGATTTTTGACAATTTACAAGTGTAGCGACATTTTATATATAGGGTCAAATTGTTGACAAATTCACTAAATTACTCTATGGTCAGCTTTATTTTTTTCTTTAGGCTAGAAATTAATATTAATAAATTAAATGTAAGCATTCAGCCGTCAGCTATTAGCTATCAGCTATTGCTTTTGGTGTAGGTTCAAAGCTGTATTAATTAAGTCATAATTAAATTTTACTACAAAAGTTGTTAAAGTCTATATTCATTTAAACTTCTTCCTTAAAAGTAGGCTATTATTGCGGATAGCTGACTGCTAATAGCTGAATGCTTATGATTGAACTAGACTTAAAAGTAGAACTAAAACAAATCCAAAGACCTTAGCAATATTCATTAGAAAAACTGTTTGAACAGAATGACCTAGGAAATCCTGAGTACGCTCTAGCTGAATGCTTAGGAAGAGATTAAACAAGTTGCTAATATGTTCCATAAAATATCGTTTTTTAAGAACAAATACAAAGCTAGTATAACAATTTTTGTATTTATTATTTCCCTGATTATTATTCTAACTTTTAATTCAGAAAAAACCATTTCTCAAGACATAAATATAACTGTCTCTGAGAAAGTGATGAAAATGGAGGAAAGGCTAAAAAAAGAATTTGAGGGTTATTTTGATCGAGATTTTTATAAAACTTCAAAAAATGGTGATGATATTGCTCAAAAATTGTTAGAAATTAGCAAAAAAAATAATATAAAACCAGCCGTATTTTGGGCTATTCCTGAACCAGAATATTTACATTTAGTCTTTATTTCCCCTGGGAAAAAACCTCTAGTTCAAGACCTTGATTTGATCAAATACGAAACCCTGATTCAAGCAGTTAAATTATTTCAAAATGAAATCACTAATCCTCAGCTCCTTTTTGCAGACTTTGACTTAAGTCAGGCTCAACAACTCTATCAATGGATTATTAAACCCTTTGAAGCAAATCTCGAAGCCGAAAAAATAGACACAATATTGTTTTGTTTAGGAAAAGGTTTGCGTACTCTACCAATAGCCGCATTACACGATGGAGAACAATTTTTAGTAGAAAAATATAGCCTGGCAATTATTCCTGCATTTAATTTAATTGACTCTAATTATACTCCCATTGAAAAAGGTAGAATTTTAGCTATGGGGGCATCAGAATTTCAGACACAAACTCCTTTACCAGCAGTTCCGATTGAACTCTCGACAATTGTTAATAAGAACCTCACGGAAAATATTTCACCTAAAAATCTTTCTGGAGGTTGGCCTGGAGAATTGTTTCTTAATCAGGAATTCACCTTAGAAAACTTAAAAAATCAACTTTATTCTCAATCTTTTAATATTATTCACTTAGCAACTCATGCGGAATTTCGGCCTGGAAAACCTGAAAATTCTTACATTCAATTTTGGGATACTAAACTCCATTTAGACAAAGTGAAAGAGATTAGTTGGAACACTCCTCCTGCTGAATTATTGGTTTTAAGTGCTTGTAAAACTGCCGTTGGAGACCGAGATGTAGAATTAGGTTTTGCTGGATTAGCTTTACAAGCAGGAGTTCAGTCTGTATTAGCAAGTTTGTGGTACGTTAATGATATTGGAACTTTAGCTTTAATGAGTGAATTTTATGAACAGTTAAAAACAGCACCAACTAAAGCTGAAGCTATTAGAAAAACTCAAATTAAAATGATTCAAGGAGATGTGTTGCTCAGGAATGAAAGATTGAAGTTTTCTAGAGGAGAAATATCTTTACCTGAGAGTTTACAAGTATTGGGAGAAACGAACTTTTCTCATCCTTTCTATTGGTCAGGATTTACTCTTGTTAGCAGTCCTTGGTAATCCAGACTGTGGGGAGTGTGGAAAGTGTGGGAAGTTTCGGAAGTTTGGGGAGTTTGGGGAGATAAAATCTTCTCTGCTCAAAATGCCAACTTTTTGCAGTTTTAGCGACTGAAAAGCTTGTACTTTTTTCACTCTAAAAAGGCATTTGCCTCTATTTTTAAATGCTTTGAGCTTCATCAGCAAGCCCTAATTAATAGTTAATAATTAAGCTCGTAGTTTTGCTCTACCCCTAATTTTAATACCAAATATCCCGGATTACAAAAATTGGTATGGTGAAAATTATCTTAACTAACTATTAGAAACTCTATATTTGGTAATAATGGATCTTGAATTATTCCTACTCCTTGAAAACCCCACCTTTTGAGTATTGTTTTTAACTGGGTACCAGGAATAGACTCAACAGCAAAGCGATCGCTCAAATCTGGAGCGTGGGTATTTAGGTAGCTGTAGGCATCGAAATCTTCCTGAAATAATAACAAAAATTTTACAGCCTCATCTGGATTTGGATTGGCACTAATATAACTACCATCAACTTTAGAACGGAGTAGATAATAAACTTGAGATAACATAGAAAATTTTTTATATGAAATATTCAAATTGTGGTACAGTAAAATTTTGGCACAATCCGAGCTTTTGCTTAACAGGTTAAACTACTTATATCAAGACATGAAACCTTTTTCAATTGTTATTCCGGATCAAAAGGATATTACTCAAGACCAAGAATTTTTTATTTTGGAAGAAAATGGTATAACTAAGGAAATAAAAATCCATGACTATGACAAAATTTTCTCAGTGCCAGGATTATATGAAGAGCTATTAATGAATAAGCTTCAATGTAATTCTCCCAGGGTAATGAAAAATGTAGTTGAGTTCATTAGTAAGAATTATTTTATCCCTATTACTGAGATGTCTGTTCTGGAGATTGGTGCAGGTAATGGATTAGTTGGTGAGAAATTGCGTCAGCTAGATTTTTCTCACTATAGTAGGACAAGATATTTCTCAAATTGCTTGTGATGCAGCAATGCGTGACCAACCCAAAATATATGACAAATATATTGTAGGTGATTTATCTGATTCAAACGGCGAAGTTTTCTCTAAGTTGAAAGATACAAGTTCTATTAATTGTTTAATCGCTGTTGGGTCTCTAGGATTTTCTGATATTTCTACAAAGGGATTCAGCAATGCTCTGAATATTCTTGAACCTGGTGGACTTTTGGCTATCTCGATCAAAGAGGAATTTTTGCTTTCTCAGGATATGACAGGTTTTGCCAAACTTATTGATTCTTTAATATCAGAAAATTTCTTGGAAAAGATTTGTGAAATTCGTTACGTTCACAGATTAGCTACATCTGGAAAACCGATTTTTTACATTGTTTTATGTTGTAGAAAGCTCCGTTAAAATATATGTGAAATATGCAAAGGGGTAGACCAAATGTATCTAAATTTTGGAAGCTTTTATCGTTAAAGTTTATAGAAGAAACAATTATCAATACTTAAGTACACGACTTCAAAATAAGATGGGTTTTCCCTATCCCTATTTAGGGGTTGAAGCAGATCTATATAATCATATCAGGGAATCCAACTCTATACTTGACAAACCTAAATCCCTATTTAGGGATTGAAACATTTTCTCCCTCCTTGAGGGATGCAGTAGAAATTTTTCTTGATAAACCTAAATCCCTGATATTAATCTAATCCCTAACCCCACAACTCACCATGAAACAAATAACCCTTGCAGAACTTCCCGAATCTTTTCAACACCTAATTAACCAAGCACAAAAAACAGGTGAACCCTTAACTATCATCCAAGATGGTATTCCCTTCGCTATCATTTCCCCTGTCAAAAAAAAATCTCTCCTGCAAACCCTTTCTACCCTTGAACCCTTAGATGAAGATTTTCCAGATGTGGATGAAGGGTTATTACCTTTAGATGACATTGACTTGTCAAAATGAGTTATTTATATTTATTAGATACAAATATCATTTCCGAATTGATAAAAAACCCAAGAGGCTTCATTAATTGATAATTGATAATTGATAATTGATAATTACCTCAAGAAAAACCGTAACAGAATTGAATATAAGGAAATATCCTAGCAGTTTTTTTACCTGGAAAGGAGAGACTTTTAACCTGAATTAT
>NZ_JAAHGT010000075.1:4740-18434 GCF_010672385.1 Okeania sp. SIO2F4 | reverse complement strand
GTTATTATATTTTGTCAAGTATCTTTTAGGGACTTCCAAATAAAAAATTATCCCATTAGCTATGAAAATAAGGGAGTAGGGAAGAAATTGAAAAAGTAAGGGAGTAGGGAGTAACCAATAACGATAGAGTACAAAAATTGGGATAATTTATTTTTTGCTATTCCCTTATTATGGGGTGTTTTGAACAAAGATTCAAATTTTTGTAAAGATAATTTGATTCTTTAAAGATAATGGGTCATTTCAGTTATCAGTTATCAGTTATCAGTACCGACCGCTAAAACTGGAGGTTTGAAATACTGAAGTTGATTTTTTTTTTCATCCCCTATTAGGGGAGGCTTTACACCTGATTTTTTGGTCATGGAGAGGAAAGAAAGAAAGTATAAGGAAGAGAAAGAGGGAAAGTTTTTTGTTAGCATAAGCAGAATGGAGTTCTATTGCTAATTAAGCTGCCACGATCTAAGTCTTGATATATCTAGCAAAACTTATATCAATTCACTTTAAAGATGTCACAAATAATTTGAAACTTTAGATTTGAAATAATTTCCCTAAATTACTTTAGTATCAAAGTTTTGAGCCTATAAAATCTTACTTTTAACTGTCTTGAGTGCGTCTTACATTCTGTTCGCGGAGCGTTTCCGCAGGAAATGGAGACCTCAGAATTACCCACTCGCTTTTGACTTTTTACTTCCGTAAAATGGTCTTATTTTTAGAGATATAAATAGAACTTTGCAATTACCCGAAATTATTTTATATCTCCATCTATTTTGTTCTTAAGAAACTCTACTATTGCCTGATTGTCGATACTATTTAGGGGAGTTTCGCCATAATTATTTTTGACATTCACATCTGCTCCATGAGAAATTAACAAAGCAGCTACTTTCTGGTTATCTACTTTATGTAGAGGAGTTTCACCATAATTATTTTTGGCATTCACATTTGCTCCATTAGCGATTAAAATTGTAGCCACATCTTGATTATCTCTAGCATAATGTAAAGGAGTTTCACCATAATTATCTCTAGCATTAACATCTGCTCCATCCGCAATTAAAATGACAGCTAATTGAGCTAACTTAGCGTAATGTAATGGGGTAATACCATCAGCATCTTTAGCATTTACTATTGTTGCTTTTAAATCAGCACCCTGAGTAAATAACAGTTTTGCCACAGATTTAGATGTAGTAAAAATGGGAGTAAATCCCCATTTATTTTTAGCGTTAATATCAGCACCATTAGCAATTAATAATTGAGCAACTTTTAGATTTTCTGTTTGATGTAGGCAAGTATTACCTTCTTGATTTTTAGCGTTAACATTAGCACCATGAACAATTAATAATTGAGCAATTTCCCGATTATCTTTTCCATAATGTAGAGGTGTATTTCCATCTTCATCTTGAATATTTACATTTGCACCATTAGCAATTAGTAGGTCAATTAATTTTTTGTTTTCCAGTGCTACAGCTTCATGTAATAAACTATAATTACCAGAATTAACACTAACATCTGAATCACCAAACTTTGCTCCACGACTAATCATTAATTTTGCCATCTCTTGACTTCGCACATAATCCAAAGGAGTCTGATTATTATTATCTTTAGCATTAATATTTGCTCCCCGATCAATTAATAATTCTGCTGCTGATTGACTATCGTTAGTTACTAGATAATGTAGAGGAGTTTTACCTTTTTTATCTTGAGCATTTATATCGGCTCCATGAGTAATTAATATTTCAGCTACTCCTCGCCGACGAGCATTATGTAGAGGAGTAATACCTTGATTATTTTTAACATTAACATCTGCTCCTTTCTTAACAAGTAAAGCAGTTATTTCCTGACTTTTACTTGCATAATGTAGTGGAGTATTATCATTGTTATTTTTCGCATTAACCTGAGCGCCATTAGCAATTAATATATCTATTACTTCAGACTCATTATCCTGAATAGCATTATGTAATTGTGTATTTCCTTTTGCATCTGCTGTATTAATATTTTGACCAGATGCCAAAAATATTTCTCTTACCTGATAAATCAGTAAATTATCAGTTAAATAATTGAGTGTACCGCCAACAAAAAAGATACCAATACCTATTCCTAATAATACTTTTTTCCGTTGAAATTTCATTAATTGATTTTTCTTGTCATAGATTGATTTTTTGACCTGAATGGATTTTTTAATCATCGAAATTATCAGAAAATAAATAGTGTACTAGATTTTTTTGAGGTAGTCATCCTGAACCAAAGCATGAAAAAAAATGTTACAAATAACGTAAGCATTTCCTAGGTCATGCTACGCAAACAGCCGTCAGCTATTAGCCAGTCTCCTGCAAAGGAACTAAATTAACAGCTATTGAATTTAGAGAGAATTAAAAGTTACTGCCGGTCGTAAGCTCCCTTAACTCTGAGAAGTATTAATTTCAACCTCCCTTTGAAGGGAGATATCTAATTGGTGATAGCTGACTGCTAATAGCTGAATGCTTACCAAATAAAACGCTCGGATAGCGGGAAACTTAATTTCCTATCCTAGAACATAAAGACTTACTTACTACCTAAAATTTATTTGTAGAAAACATTTATTAAATAGGTACTAATCAAAATTTTATTACTACTGAAGCGCGATAGTATAAACAATTAATCTAACAAAAATTTATAGCTATTATAGTCAGGATTTTCTATTAAAATAGCCTAACTATACTTTAGGCTTTCCACTGTCGTCATAAGGGAATAGCAAAAAATAAAATATCCAATTTTTGAACCAGAACTATTTGTTTCGCTACCTAATTTCCCTACTCCCTACTCCCCACTCCCTACTCCCTAAATTCAGGGTAATTGTATATTTTTTGATCTGGAAGTCCCTAATACTAACTAAAATATTTCAAAAATTATCTTAACTATTGTTAAAAGATTGTTTGTCAAGGAAATATAAAAAAGCAGATAACTTATAGGTAACAGCACCTGGTGTAGTTAGTGAACCAATTGCTAAGATTAACTCCGAATTGCTCCTAGTTAACGACTACTATTTAATTTCTATATTGCAGGCAATATTATACTATAAAAAAATCTATATTAGTAGCTTAGTAGCAAAATTTGTCTTAGTCTGCCCCTCACATATTTGAAAGGGCAAGATTATAGTTATTTTGACAAGGTACGATTAAAATTTATAGGATAATTTTTATGGGCGATAAATACAATTGGGATAAGAATGTGCAGCCTGCCGTTCGTCGAATTTTAGATGCTAACTTAGATAGGGCGCGGGAAGGACTGAGAATTATTGAAGAATGGTGTCGCTTTGGCCTCAATAGTATTAACTTGGCCAATGAGTGTAAACAACTACGTCAAGAGATTGGCAGTTGGCATGGCACAGAACTGAGAATGTCCCGCAATACCCCTGGTGACCCTGGTACAGAATTGACTCATCCACAGGAAGAACACCGCTCAGATGTTCAACAACTACTGCAAGTTAACTTTTGTCGCTTAGAAGAAGCACTCAGAGTTCTAGAAGAATATGGAAAAATCTATAACTCCCAGATGGCTTCCGCTTGTAAACAAATACGTTACCGAGTTTATACTATCGAAAGTGGGCTTCTCGCTTATCAAAGAAATCAACAACTGCAAAACTCTTACTTGTATCTCGTCACCTCACCTCAAGAAAGATTAACCGATATAGTAGAAGCTGCTCTTCAGGGAGGATTAACTCTTGTCCAATATCGAAACAAAACAGCAAATGACATTACAAGATTGACAGAAGCACAAAAACTTTGTCAAATTTGTCGTCGCTATGGCGCTCTATTTATTGTTAATGACCGAGTAGACTTAGCGATCGCCACTGATGCAGATGGAGTTCATCTGGGACAAGATGATATACCTATTAATCTTGCCCGACAATTACTTGGCCCTCAGAAGCTCGTAGGTCGTTCTACTACAAACCCAGAAGAAATGAGGCGGGCAATTCAGGAGGAAGCAGATTATATTGGAGTAGGACCAGTATATGAAACTCCTACTAAATCAGATAAAGCAGCAGCAGGTTTAGAATATGTTAGTTATGCTATGAATAATTGTCCTATTCCCTGGTTTGCTATTGGTGGAATTGATATGCAAAACTGTGATGAAGTTCTATCTTCTGGTGCGGAACGTGTATCTGTAGTTAGGGCAATTATGCAAGCAGAGCAACCAACTTTGGTAACTCAATATTTTCTGTCTCAACTAAATCGTTATCAAACTCTACGTTCTCATAATATATTACCCGAAAAAGTCTAGGCTACAAAAGAGGGAGTAGGGGGAGTGTGGGGAGTGTGGGATGAATTTTTTTAGATAAAGAGGAAGCAGAAAGATAGGTTTACCTTGTCTGCAAAGATTCATCTCTTGGTTCAGCAACGTCGGAAGAAATAGTTGATGTATTTAGTTGGATAATTGGTTTTATTTTTTATTATTCGAGATGTCTAATGTCAAATCAAATTACACTTAAAGTTAATGGAGAAACTCGTACCTGTTTACCCCAGACACTCCTACCAAATTTCCTGGAAGAGTTGGGGTTAAATCCCCGTTTGGTAGCTGTAGAATATAATGGCGAGATTCTACATAGACAATTTTGGGATAAAACTGAAATGCAGCCAGGGGATAAATTGGAAATAGTTACTATTGTTGGAGGCGGTGTTGCATGAAGTCAGAAATCAGAAGTCAGAACTCAGAAGTTGAAGTTATATGAGGTTAGTAGGGGTTTGGTCTCCAAACCCTGACTCTAAATACTTACAGCAAATAGATTTGCAAGTCCTATATATTTGGGAAATTTGGCAGAAATATTTAGATACATTACCAAAACTATAGCGCTACATAGAACTCAGAAGTCAGAACTCAGAAGTTGAAGTTATATAAGGTTAGTAGGGGTTTACTCTCCAAACCCTGACTCTAAATACTTACAGCAAATAGATTTTTAAGTCCTATATACTTGGGAAATTTGGCAGAAATTTAGATACATTACCAAAACTATAGCGCTACATAGAACTCAGAAGTCAAAACTCAGAAGTTGAAGTTATATAAGGTTAGTAGGGGTTTGGTCTCCAAACCCTGACTCTAAATACTTACAGCAAATAGATTTGCAAGTCCTATATATTTGGGAAATTTGGCAGAAATTTAGATACATTACCAAAACTATAGCGCTACATAGAACTCAGAAGTCAAAACTCAGAAGTTGAAGTTATATAAGGTTAGTAGGGGTTTGGTCTCCAAACCCTGACTCTAAATACTTACAGCAAATAGATTTGCAAGTCCTATATATTTGGGAAATTTGGCAGAAATATTTAGATACATTACCAAAACTATAGCGCTATAGATAGGCAAAGATTAACCCAGAATACAACATTAAAATTTTAAAATTTGATGCTCTACTACACAAGTAGGGATATCCCAATAATTAAATAACTAGATTTAACTGCACAGTCCAGAGAGAAAGCGGTACATTGAAGATGTATAGCAATATTAACAATTACTTATGAGTAAAAAACTGCTTTCCAACATTAAAGGTATTCTCAAATCATTTTTTGTCATTGGGTTGGTGCTAACCTTAGTTTTCAGTCAAGCTGATGCAGCAATGGCCGCTCGTAGTGGGGGGCGTATGGGCGGTGGGTCATTTAGAATGCCTAGTCGGACCTATACTTCACCTACTCGTACTCCCGGAGGTGGTTACTATCGAGGGGGTGGTTTTGGTTTTCCCTTCTTAATACCTTTCTTTGGTTTCGGTGGGTTTGGTAGTCTATTTACAATTTTGATTTTTATCGCGATCGCTAATTTCTTAGTTAGTAGTTTCCGCAGAGCAAGTTCAGGAGATGAGTTTGAGAACTATAGTGATAACCCGACTGTTTCTGTTGCTCGTGTACAAGTTGGTTTATTAGCAGAAGCTAGGAGTTTACAAACAGACCTCGATAGAATAGCAGAAAATGCTGATACTGGTTCTGCTGTTGGTAGAGTACAAGTTCTCCAAGAGACAACATTATCTTTATTACGTCATCCTGAATATTGGAGTTATGGTGCTGCCCAAAGTGAACAAGCAAGGTTAGACTCCGCAGAGGCAAAATTTAATCAGTATGCTCTGAGTGAACGTAGTAAGTTTTCTGAGGAAACTCTTTCTAACTACAATAATCAATTAATCTCTAAAGATGCTCAAACTTCTTTGCCAGTTAGTGACACTAATGGCGAACTGGTGACTCAACAACCAGAAGCACCAGGGGAATATATTGTAGTTACTATTATTGTGGGTACTCAAGGGAAACTAATATTACCAGCTATTAATAGTACAGAAGACTTGAGACGTGCTTTGAGTCAAATGGGAGCTATTTCTAGTGAACAGTTATTAGCTGTTGAAGTTCTGTGGACTCCTCAAGCAAGTGGGGATACTTTAACTGCTGATGATATGATTGCTGAGTATCCAGATGTTAAATTGATTTAGTTTATTTGCTTGACTTAACTTACGATATTCTCCATCCTTATTTCTCCAAGGGTGGGGAATATTTGTTTTTCATGTTTGATATAGCAGGGAACAGGGAACAGGGAACAGGGAACAGTTGGAAAAACATTTTCTAGTCTAAGGTTCATCATCAGTAATTGTCCTAAGCAATTCTTTCTTAGCTATATAATTTTGTCATTTTATTTTTCAGGTAGCTATAGGGGTTTGGTGACCAAACCCCTACGAATAAATTTCTGGTAGTCATGCATAGTAATGGTATACAAGGAACAAGGAATGTCTGGCACGGGAGCAAGATGCTCCCACTGTTCTGGTAACAAAAATAATGACAATGCACGACCATTAAAATGCACCACCACCAAATTTCTATTTTGTTAACCAAATTATTCTGATTTCTAGAACAGACAAATGAAAAAATAATAAATAAAAATATTTTTTGAAGTTTTTTTCTGGTATTGCCACATATTAATATGTAAGTTTATAATAGCTAAGAAATAGCCGATCGGTAAAATAAAATGTTTTTTTTGGCCAAAAGCTAAATTTTTTCAGGGGCAATGCTTGATTTAAGCAATACTACTCAATAAATAGTTACAGTTACTATTGATGCAATTCCACCGAAAGTATGGAGTTTAAACTTGAAAAAAAACGTTCCTATTTTTTAGGGAAATTTTGAGCAAGGGTATAGCATTATATTAATTTTGTTCAGATTTCAAGAGATGAAAAATTTTGGTTTTAACTCGGCATTTTTGTTGAATTATTTCTGGCAATAAATTGGTAGAAATAATAGCACAAAATCTAATTGCTGTTAACATCATTATTTCAGCAAATAACTTTTACACTAATTCACTTTAAAGATTTCACAAATGGTTTTAAACTTGAGATTTTAAATAATTTCCTGAAGTTACCGAAAAACTAAGTTTTAAAGCCTCTCCTATATGGGAAAAAAGGGGTCGTTTAGCGTTCCGCACAACTTCGTTAACGGCTGTCGCCGAAATGTTTGCGGATCATTCCGTAGGATGGGATGCTGAGGAAACCTAGCCATATCCAATCGACCAAGAGAAGAAAAAATTTTCCTTTTAACCAATCCTCAATGTTTTAAGAAGAGGTAATTATTAATTATTAATTATTAATTGTTAATTATTAATTATTGAATGTAGCCTCAAAGTTTTGAGCCTATAAAAGATTACTTCTGACTTCTGACTTCTAACTTCTGACTTCATTAACCCAGGGGCGCATCTGCTAAAAAACATCCTCAAACTTAAAACTTGAATCAATAAGTTTCAGGTTGTCATAACTCCTACACAGATGCAATAAAAAATTAGTGATGAAGAACTGCAACCAAGCAATTAATTCCAGAGAATATAAACTTATTCTCAACGTTAATCAATTTTATGACCGTGCCCATACCGTAGAAAGATTTGGTAATTTAGTTGAGTTATTAACACAACAGTTTTCAGGAAAATTTATTAGCAGAGAAACAGAAGAAAAATATAGGCAAACTTATTACCTAGATACGCCAAATTTTGATTTGCGTCATTATGGTTTTATCCTGAGAATTAGGCAAGAAAAAAAATATGAACAACCAGAATATCAAGTAACTCTCAAACATCGTGAACCAGACCGTTATTTGTCAGCTTCACAGGATTTATCGGCAACTAAACCAGGTAAAACTAAGTTTGAGGAAGATATTATTCCACCATTTCAAAGCAAGTTTTCTCAGTCAATATCTGTGATTAAAAATAAGCAACCGAACTTTGAAAATATCAAACAGGTGACTAAATTATTTCCTGGATTAAAATCTCTTGATATTCCTGAAAAAACTCCGATTGAGATAGTCAATAATTTTCAAGTTTATGAGGTGGTAAGAAAACTTGGAAATTTACAGTTTGGAGATAAAAATATTGTCAAAACAGATTTAAGTTTTTGGTATTTAAAGCATACAGAAAATTTGCCAGTCATTGCAGAATTTTCTCTTAAGTATCGTATCCCTAAAAAATTGTTAGAATCTCCCAAAAAATTAGAACAATTTCCCATGCCAATGATTCAAGGAACAAATCGTTTATTCAAAGCATTACAGCAACAATGGGAATGGATAAATTTTCATCCTATGACTAAAACTGCTTATGTTTATGGAGAAAAAAAATCTCTGTTAGCTGCTTAAATTAGATGATTAATATAGAGTTAGTAGGGTGCTGTTAGTGATAACGTAACGCACCTAAATCTAAATTATTAAAAACGGTGTTTTACTACTGGACTGACACAACTAAAATGGTGCAATAAGCGTAGGTTGTGTTGACGTAGGAAACCCAAAAACAATAAGGTTTTGTTGGGTTTCGTTGCCTCAACCCAACCTACATTTTTAGGTGTGTCACGCCACTACTGCTGCTCAATAAAATGTAGAAAAGTTTTTGATAAATGGTATTAAGAGGGTTGGGAAAGAATATTTTTCTCCCTATTTAAAGTAGAGAATTTTTATTAATATTTTTCCCAACTTTTATCTTTTAATTTTTCGGCTAAATCTATAGCATCATTCACATTCAAATTACTAATATCAAAGTATTGTTTACTGCTTTGCATACCCCCAGGAGTAGTCTTGCGAAAATTAGTCGGATGTAAATTAGCTAATAAAAATACTCGTGCTGGATACCATGAATCATCAATATAACTACGACGACTTCTAGCAATTTCAACTAATTCTTCATCCGATTTGTTAACGTTTTTCCATTTAATAGAATACTCATCTTCTGACTCAATATCCACAACAGTTTCAATCTTAGCTACCTCATTTACCTGTTTATTTCGATATACTCCAAAATAAAGACTACGACGATGACTATACTGACCACCTTTTGCTGTACAAACATATAGATTATGCTTGATAACATCATCATAAGTTCCAGCACAATTCACAACATCTAGACGATATTTCCAAGAAGGTAACAAATTTTATTCATTAAAATATTCTTCTAAATCGTTAATCGCATCGGCTAGATTTTTTGGTAAACTTTCCAGTTTTATTGATTCTATAAAATCTTCAAAACTAATAGGTAAAAATAAAATTTTATCTACTTCGGCAGTATTTTTGACATTGGAAAAAGCCGGATCGTTAGGTTCATCTTGTTCATAATTAGCAAGAGCAATAAGAACTTTTGCTCCTTGCTTTTGTTTGAGGTTTTCTAGATGACGTAACAATTGTCCTTCATCAAAATTATTTCCCCTTTTAGTTTCAATAAAAATAGAGAAAGGTTCTTGAGTAATTTCTCCATCAGGAATACTTTGTTTTCTTCTTACTTGTTGAGTAAGCATTCAGCAGTCAGCTAGCCTCTTGCCTCCTCCGGAGGAGCTGCGCTAACAGAGGAGCTGCCTCTTACAGAGGAGCTGCCTCTTGCAGAGGAGCTGCGCTAACGCTAACGCTAACAGCTATCAGCCATTAATTCATTATTTTGTCAGGAATTAGTCTTCAAGGAGAATTAAAAGTCCGACAGGAAAAAGGTCATCAGCTAAGGAATGAGAATTAAATAAGATCCACAATTTTTGGCTAGGAGTATTCCACTTAAATGCTTCTGTCAAAAAAATCTGGAAGTTAATAAATCCTCATTCCTAATCTTATTAGTTGCTTTATTCTTTACGAAAATACCAAAAGCTGAATGCTGAATGCTAATAGCTGAATGATTACCTTGTTGAGTAAATTTCACTTCAATTTTTCCAGATAAGCTTTCACCCAGTAGTTTACTCAAAACTTCTGATAAAAATTTGGGATTTTCTTCATAAAGCATTTTTAGAATCAGCAGACAATGGTTTGTAGTCTGATTTTCTCTTTGAGAATAGGAGGGAAAAAGGCGAATATTTCGACTCATTTTAAATCAATATTTTCAGGTATGTTGATATATAGTATCTTTCTATAATTAGTAATAAATAGAATATTCTTGCAGGGACGTTCCATAAAACATCCCTACTAACGGGACTTAAACAAAATAAACTCAAAAAACAGGGTCAAATATAGACGGGCAAAGGCTTTGACGTCAAAAAGGTATAAATCCTGAATTACCAACGGTTCTAGCCATTTTTAGGGCATCAAGGTAATTCCCTTGTCTAGAGAGACTTTGAGGCATTTTTCCGACCATAAAATGTTTAAGTAGCACTAAACCGTTTCATTTAAAATATACATCTCCGATGATTAAAAATCAAATCAATTATCGTCCATAAATCATTAATTCTTTCCCCCTACTCCGTACGGACGTTGCATGCAACGTCCCTACTACTCCCTACTCCCTCTTTTCCGGAGAGGTCTAATAGTCAGGGCTTAGGCATTTCTGAGTCTTAAACACTATGTATCTATAACGTTATAGTTTTTGAACGCTATATAACGCTATATATAGTGTCTCTGCATAAGTCCTGATAGTGAATTATATCATTGGGGGGCGGGTTTATCTGATTAAATGTGAAAACTCCAGAACTTACGCAAATGTACTATATATAGAGTCAAAAAACTATAACGTTATGGTTTTGAACGCTATATATATGGTTTTTGCGTAAATCCTAGACTCATTAATTTAACGCGGAATCCGACCCTACTA
The DNA here is from genome assembly GCF_010672385.1 of Okeania sp. SIO2F4. Lineage (GTDB taxonomy): Bacteria > Cyanobacteriota > Cyanobacteriia > Cyanobacteriales > Microcoleaceae > Trichodesmium. The sequence goes on along the minus strand of NZ_JAAHGT010000075.1, from coordinate 7,406 downwards.
TTGCAACATTTTAGGTGTGTCACGCTCCTACTTTGGTTTACTTTCAACGAAATGTACTACGCAATAACAAAGAGTTAGTCACAACACTCACCGAACTAAACGCCATTAAAGCACCCGCAGCACTCGGACTAAGAATAATTCCTAAACTCGGCAACAATACCCCCGCAGCTACAGGAATACCAACAATATTATAGGCAAACGCCCAAAAAAGATTTTGACGAATTTTGTTGAAAGTAGTGCGACTCAGTTTAATAGACTCCACCACATCCATCAACTTATCCTGCATCAATACAATATCAGCAGTTTCCACCGCCACATCTGTACCTGCTTGCATCCCAATACCAACATCCGCTTGAGCTAAAGCAGGAGCATCATTAATACCATCTCCTACCATTCCCACCTTCTCACCTTTTGACTGTAAAGTAGCGATCGCCTGAGCTTTACCTTCTGGTGGTACTTCTGCCAAAACATCGTCCGCAGTTAAACCTAACTGTTGCGCAATAGTTTTGGCAACAGAAGAGCGATCGCCTGTCAACAACATTACCCTTAAACCGATATTTTGCAGAAGTTTAACTGTTGCTTGAGCATCATCCCGCAGTGCATCACTAACTCCTATAACTCCAAGTAACACTCCATCCACACTTACATAAACAGTTGTTTTGTCTATTAAAGTGGGAATATTCTTTTGCTCTACAACAACGTTATAGTTTTTCAACCATTCTAAATTTCCGACTAAAGCAAGTTTGCCATCCACAACAGCAGATATTCCTAAACCTGCTTCAGTATAAAAATCTGTTGCTGGCAATAACGCCAAATTCTCTTGCTCTGCTTTTTGTAAAATTGCCTCAGCTAAAGGATGACTCGCACCACTTTCTACAGTAGCAGCAACCTGTAATAACCATTCTGGGTTATCCCCAACAATATCAGTGACGGTCGGATGACCAGTAGTCAATGTTCCAGTTTTGTCAAAGACAATAGTATCTAACTCATGCACCTTTTCCAATACATCCCCACCTTTAATTAACAAACCTCTTTGCGCTCCCACACCCGAACCGACTAATATAGCAGTAGGTGTTGCCAAACCTAACGCACAAGGACAAGCAATAACCAAAACAGCGATCGCCAATTTCAAGCTCAAAAGTAGGGGGGAAGTAGAATGAGTCATTATCATTCCTTCGTGACTGGATGTCTGCAAAACGTGAGACCAAATATTAGTGCCGACAAAATACCAGAATAGAAATGTCACAGAAGCAATAGTCATTACACCATAAGTAAAATATCCTGCCACCGTATCTGCTAAATTTTGAATGGGTGCTTTTCTAGTTTGAGCAGTTTCGACTAATTTGACAATTTGAGCTAATGTAGTTTCCGAACCCGTGCGAGTTGCCTGGATAACTATAGTGCCAGACTTATTAATAGTTCCCGCAGCAACATTAGCACCAAATTCTTTAACTATAGGTATCGACTCCCCAGTAAGCATCGACTCATCCACAGTAGTTTTACCATCACATATTTCTCCATCCACAGGAAATTTTTCCCCAGGCAATACTTGTAAATATTCTCCCACTTTGATTCGTGAGGCAGGAATTTCTAAAGACTCGGCAGAATTATTTTCACCGTTAGGAGGGGGAACTAAACGTGCGGTTGCTGGTTGGAGTGCAATTAATGAATGTAGGGTAGATGCTGCTCGATATCTTGCTTGTTGCTCAAGGGTTTTACCTAAAAGGATGAAACCGAGGATCATTACAGGTTCGTCAAAAAAGCATTCCCATCCCAACTGTGGAAATAACAAGGCAACAATACTAGCAGTATAAGCAGTGACAGCTCCTAAACCAACTAAAGTGTTCATATTGGGAGCGTTGCGTAACATACTCCGAGCGCCGTCGATAATTATTTCTCGCCCTGGTAATAATAAAGCTAGAGTAGCTAATGCTGCATGAAACCAAATATTTCCTACAATGGGAATTTCTACACTAAGGAAGTGACCTAAATGTCCGATACCTGAGAGAATAAGTAGTAAAGAAGCGATCGCTATACGCCATATTTGTTGTTTTATTTCTTGGCGATGACGTTCGGTTTGTTTTTTGGAGGGGTCTGTTTCGGAGGTATCGAGACGTGGTTGAGTGGGGAAACCATTATCTGTGAGTTTTTGGGCGAGGGTATTTGGGTCGATCTGGTTTGTTTCGCATTCAACTGTTGCGACTTCGGTTGCCAGGTTGACGCGAGCGGAGATAACACCTGTTTGTTGGGTTAGTTGACGCTCCACTGCTTTGACACATCCAGCACATTTCATCCCACTGACATCAAGGGTGATAGTTTCTGGTGGGGAATGATTAATTGTTGTTGTTTCTGGTTTGGGTGCAACTTGCATCAAATTTTCTCCAATGATTTGTTAAACTTTCTGTTTTAATTTTTAATATAGAAAAAAAATAGCGATTGTTAAATAAGTAAACCTATTTTTTTAAGATTTTATTTAGTTACCAAGATAAATATTTGCTACAAAATTGATTAAAAAGTTTACTTTCTTATCTAGACCAAAATAGAAATTAGCAATCAGTAATTAGTTTGAAAATTGTATAGGGGACTTTAACTCCCGAATTTTAGCTGAATACTGAATGCTAGTAAAAAAATGGTTTGTTGATAGCTACCTTAGCAATAGCTATAGT